>JANZYY010000122.1 GCA_026419705.1 Fischerella sp. | reverse complement strand
TGTGTATAAGAGACAGCACTGGTACTGGGGGTCTACGCTGTTTCAATTCCGCCAGCAAGTTGAAACTGTCTTCAGGTTCTGGCGAAACATTGGGATCTAGCAGCACCACGTTGGGATGTTCTCGGTACAGCTTATTTCTCGCTGTTTCGATGTTAGTGGCGATCGCTACCCTGAAACCACTGTGAGCCGATTCTTGCTGGATTTGTTCGGCGAGAACGCGATCGCTATCTACCACTAACAGCAAAGGATGTTCATCTTCATGAGGGGGTGAAAATTGCCCAGTTTGGTTATGACGCTCAATTTCCTGGCGCAATTGCTTCACCCACTCCAGAAACTGAGTAGTTTCGTCTGCGTTCAAAGCTTTATTGGCTTTGAGCAACCGCTCTATTTTGCGTGCCAGTTTTGAGCCGACAGAAAAACCAAAAGTGCCTAAAGAGCCTGCTAGCGTATGCGCTTCTTGTAGTGCCTGTTTCCGCAGTTTTTGATTTAGCGCCCTGCACTTTGCAGCACCAGCAGCTTGCTCCAGCAGCGCTACCTGTTTTTCAATCTTACCTTTAAAGCGATTCCAAACTTCGGCGATCGCAAAAATAGTCTGCTGTTGAGTCTCCTCGCTAATCGGAGATTCGGGAATAGGGTGATAGAAAGATGGGGTAATTCTGAAATTTTCCCCCTCTCCTCCTCTCCCCTTCTCCCCCTCCTCCTTGCGTGGCTTCAAACGATAGCCAATACCATAGACTGTTTCAATCAAATCTCCTGGTGCTCCCACAAGTTTTAGTTTTTGCCGTAATCCTTTGATATGGGTGCGAACAGCCTCTTCTCCAGGTGTGTCTTCATAAGACCAAAGATGCTCTAAAATCATGCCGCAGCTAAACACTCGGCGACTATTTCGCAACAATAGCTCCAATAATGCATATTCCTTGGGAGTTAATGATAGTAACTTCCCAGCGTAGGTGACTTCACAGCTTGTGGGATCGAGCCGCAAATCACCCCATTCTAAGACCGGTTGTGATACTACATTGCCACGACGCAATAGTGCTCGGATACGAGCAACTAATTCCTCTTCGTCAAAAGGTTTAACCAGGTAGTCATCTGCGCCTGCATCCAACCCTATCGCCTTCTCGTGACTGCTATCGCACCCCGTTAACAATAGAATTGGCATTCGCAGACCGCGAGACCTAATTTGACGACAGAGAGTAATTCCATCTATCTGCGGTATGATTACATCTAGAAGAATGAGATCGTAGTCGAAAGTTTGTATTAAATCCCAAGCTGTCTGACCATCGAAAGCGACTTCTACTGCATAATTGTGATTGGTAAGGACAGCGGCAAGTGCATGGGTGACAAGCTCATCATCCTCGACGATTAATATTTTCATTGTAAAAACTTAAATAATATTAAAGAAAACCCAGAGTTTTAGACGCTAATAATTAAAATCCCGAATTTCCATAGGTGGTATCAATGTTGATCTTACAAACAGATACCGAAAAGGGTTAATCTTGCTTCACAAATTTCTAACCTGTGTTTACAAAATTTAAAAAAGCTGTCAAAAGTCCAAAGTCTATAGTAAAAAACTTTTTGACTATTGACTAAATAAATTTTTTTGTAAAAAGGGAGACACATAAAATATGGAACTCAAATCAGTGGCAATGGAAATACCTCAGGGAAGTAATATAATTATTGGTCAAACCCACTTTATTAAAACAGTGGAAGATTTATATGAAATATTCGTAGGAATATCTCCCCAGGTAAAATTTGGTCTCGCTTTTTGTGAAGCATCCGGTCCGTGCCTAATTCGAGTAGCAGGTAACGATCAAAATCTCCAAGAAGTAGCAATAAAAAATGCCCAATCTCTAGCTGCTGGTCACAGCTTTGTCATTCTCTTAAAAGATGCTTATCCTATCAACTTTTTGAATGCGATCAAACAATGTCCGGAAGTTTGTAATATCTACTGTGCTACAGCAAATCCAGTGCAGGTGATAGTCGCTGAAACAGAACAAGGTTGTGGTATTGTTGGGGTTGTGGATGGATTTTCACCCAAAGGTGTAGAAAGTACCGATGATGTTAAAGCACGGAAAGAGCTTCTGCGTAAGATTGGTTATAAGCTCTAAGCAGTGAGCGTTAATCTTGGTTAATTCACATCTTGCACTATTCGAGTGGGAGAGCCAGGGGCTACTGAGATCTCGTTACCACCCTGGAAGGGTGGGTGGTAACCAGGATTTGGAGGCGGAGCCTCTTAGTTGTTGCACGCCTGTGCAACATATCGTTCAATAAACTTGCCCATCAAATCAATACAACTTTATCTTTGGGCGATCGCCCAGTTCATCAACTAGATCGCACAGACAAATTGATCGGTCATCTCAGTTAGGGAGGTAAATATAGCACATCAAAGCTCACACAGAAGCTCGAGAACAGATACTCACCAACCAAATTTCCTCACAACTTCTTCATGTTTTTCTGCTATTAATAAAATAAATAAGTCAATAAAAGCGAAGTGAGAAGAATAAAGTCGTGAGTCTGATATTTTTTCTTCTTCATCCGTGTTTTGAGTGTTAATTCCCCAACACAAATAAGGGGGTGAACTAATGAATCAAGTCCTGGTTACTGTTATAGATGGAACTAGAGCTAGGTTTCTGACTTTAGAACAGCCAGAACTACCAGAATATGAATCTGGTCCCAATTTGGTCGAGCACAAAAGTCTATTTAATCCAGTTAAGGAATTACAAGGTAAAGAACTTTGGGCAAATGTTAAGCCTGGGCGCAATCAAGGTTTAAGCGGTCAAGCGCACGCCTATGACGATCGCCGCCAACAACATGTAACTGAATTTGAGCGGCGGTTTGCTCAGGTCATTGGTCATGAAATCCTCAGTTTCACTCAAACTAAGCGCATCCAACGATTGCTACTAGTAGCAGAACCACATATTCTCGGAGTCGTGCGAGAAGTTGTTACACCTTTACTACCCAAAAACTTACAGATCCAGGACTTAGCTAAAGATTTGAGCAAATTCAAGCTCAAAGAAATCTATGAGTACTTAGCTAGCAAAGGTTTACTACCAATTCGCAAACAAGCTTCAGGCTAAAAAATTGAAAGCTCTAACAAAAGTAGAAGCAGAAAGGTTAAAGGAACGTGAGTTCGATGCAGTACTACGTCACGGCAACTTTGCAGGTATCTGCTCAGGAAGTAAAGATATTGTCGAACTCACTTTCAAAGGAATAGTTTTTTGCTTTTGCCTTGCCCTTTCCTTCGACTTCTGTTAGAATCTGTAACCGACTCCAATCATAAGCCCCACATCTGTCTCATCTAAAAAAGCTGCATTCACAACACCTGTTACCATAAATTGCGAAGATAAAGGATAGTCTACACCACCAGTGAGTAGAAAACCAAAATCAGAGTCGCCATTTGTGCTAATGCCAACACCAGCACCTGCAAAAGGAGCTACAGAGATTCCTTCTCCACCAAACGGACTTGCTTTTTGGAACGCAAAGTCGTAAGTGATGGGAACTAGAACGATGGTATCGTCTCCAATTACTGCCTGTGGTCGTACGGATATATTATTTGTCAAACCAAATTTACTTAGTACCGCAAAGTTACCGCTACCAAGAGCCGTATTACCACCTAAACCAATATTCCCACCAACACCTATATAGTTCCTACGAACTGCAACACCCTCTTCTTCTTGTTCACCTTCCAGATCTAGGGAAACATCAGGTGGTACGAGAACGTTATCGATCGCGTAGATATAACCATTACTTGCTTGAACGCTTGCTTGAACAGCTGCATTGTTGACTGCAATTTGACTGGTATTAGGGTCAATTTTAACATTCACAGGTTTTTGCTCAAGGGTTTGCAGTTCACCAGGCGAGATTTGGTTAGGAGCCACTTGATTGGGAACGATATGATAATTTAAAAGCTTGATCAGCGTTTCTCTATTTTCCGGCTGCTGTAAGCGCTGTAGAGTTTCCGGAGGCAAAGCTGCAAAGGCCTGATCGGTCGGAGCGAAAACTGTATAGGGTCCTGGCTGTCTGAGAGCGTTTTCTAAACCTGCTACTCTGATTAAAGAAATCAAGGTTTTAAAGTTATTACTAGACTCAGCCAGCGAAAGAATATCACTTACAGCTTGTTGAGTACTGCCAGGACCGCCCACAATATAACTGGCAGCTGCTACGTTGCTAGGTAGCGGTGGTAACTGTCCCAGTCTCACCAAGGCTTGATACAAATGTGCTGCCGCTTCTGCACGGGTTAGACCTGCTTGCGGGTTGAGCGTTCTAACATCAGGATAATTAACAACAAGATTGGCTTGCGTTGCACCTGCGACCTGAGTGACTGCATAGGATGGAATCTGCCCAGCGTCTGTATAGTAGGTATTGAGAATATTTTCCGGGGAGTCGGTAGGAGTTAAATTCAATCCATTGGCTAAAGCAGCGATCGCCTGCACTTTAGAAACTGTCTGGTTAGGTGCAAACAAGTTATTAGGATAACCTGCCATGAATCCAGCTTCATAGGCAGCCCTAATTGCCGAAGCCGCCCAATAGTTGGGAGGTACATCTGTGAACCCTCCTGGTGGTAACTGCCGAACTGGAGCGAGCTGGAATGCTTTCTGGAACATAGCAGCGATCTCAGCCCGAGTCACAGGCTGATCTGGTTTGTATGTACCATCGGGAAAACCAGTAATTATATTTCTTGCTGCTAAAGCTTGAATAAATGGCAGCGCCCAGTAATCTGCTGGCACGTCAGGAAAAGAGACAGTAGCAGGTGCTGGTGCTGTGGGTGCTGGTGTAGTTGGAGTTGTTGGAGTTGTTGGAGTTGTTGGTGTTGTTGGTGTTGGCTCACTCAGCTGAGCTGAAGCTGGAGCGGAAATTATTTGGGTCGCTGTTGTAGCTGTGACACCAAGAGCTACCAATGTAGTACTCGTTAATGACCAGCCAAATAAACTACGCATGAAAAGTTCCTCCTCAACAAAATTAATGCACTTCACTCAAACACAACTTTTACATGATTTGGGTTACAAAAACACGTTATTCATGTTTTTTTGTGATGAACGGCTCATTTTGTAAATCAAAATAGAACTTTCTTTCTTGACTGACTTGAGAATGTCTTTGTCAATGAGGTCAAAAGTTTCGATCAAAAAGTATTCTGATTGCTCGAGCACAAAAATTTATATATATCTCTCTGTTTTCAACTTAGACAATAAAGGCTTGATAGACTCTATGTAACGCTGAATACAACGAAAAGAGAGCAAAATAATTATGTCTGTGTGTGCGTTGATATACTATCTTTCTTTTACTCAATTGAAATTGCTAAAATTTTTGGTAAATTAATGGGAATTTCGTCAGCGCGATCGCCAGCCATATTGTTACTAGCTATGAATTTTCATAGTTATTACCTCTTGTTCCAGAAGATTATCAAGTCAGTACTTTCCCACTCTGCCAATCATACCAGCTTTTTGGTCTGTCAGACATCTATCAAAAGCAAGGAAGAGATATATATCGGAAGCCAGGCACGATTGGTGCTAAAAGCCTGTTATCCTAGATCGAGGCGGATCTTACTCTATTTAAGCAAGCTAGTCGAATCGTAGATTAGAGCGATCGCTTTATCCAAATTTGTATTTGGGAATCCTTGAGCTCATTGTCAAGGACGAATACCATTTCAAGTTAATCACGATACATATAAGTTTTGTACCAGATGCGAAATTTCGTGTCTCTACCGTCTGTATTTGTATCTCTGTATTTGCATCAGAATTTTTGTGAAATGGTATAAAGTTCGGTAAAGGTTTTTCTTCGAGTAGTGCGGTTTCATCCCACTGCTCTACCTGACTTTCTGGACTCTAGGCGAAGTTAGGCAGAAAACCTCTGCAGTTAAATATCAATTCTATAGAGTATCTAGGTGTGGCGAATTCTACTTTTTCCTACCGCGATCGAGAAGCCAGATTCCAGGAAAAGACTTTGCATATCTTATGAGAGGTTTACCATCCTTCTGAAAAGATATAGTTGAAAAAATTCTTGGGAAATCTGAATTTCGAGGGTGTTAGTATAACTCCTCTACTGGATATTTGCGTTTTTGAGAAAATCAAGGTAAACAAGAGACTGGAAATGTGGAGTCTTTTTTTTATTTTTTCTAGATGCATGAGCAATGATCGCAAACTTCATAATTTCCTCACAAACTTTTGATAAGTTGAAGGTGGAGTCTCGGCAGCAATAATACTTTGTTACTGAATTTATTGTTGCACTCTGGGGAGATTGATGATGCTTAATACTAGTGTTAAATACGATATTGAAGTAATTAAAGAAGAAGCACGTGAACTTGTCAAGAAAGGACTTGTTCAACGCCAACAGCCAATTTATGCTCTCAGTCAATACATTCCCGAGCGTGACTGGGTGTATGTCGAACTGGAGCTAGAAAAAAACGAATTTTTGCTTAGAGATCGTATTATTGATTTGCTAGGTCGTGAAGATTGGTCAGAGGATTGCAGTTGAAATCTTGTATTTGAAATTAAACAATTCAAAACTCAATCAGCTGTTGTGCATCTAAGTTGCATAACTCTTAGTCAGATTTATCCTTGGTGGATCAATGCTTTCAGTTGAGGTTTCGCTCCCCCTCACCCCCTTAAAAAAGGCAGGGCAGTTTCCTTCTCTGGAGAAAAAATAGATTCATCCTTTCCCACCTAGAAAATATCTGTATAAACGAATCACCTAGACGCGCAGCGGCTTGCCGCAGGCTACCACAAAGGACGCAAAGAGCACAAAGAATTTCAGAGGTTGGAGAAATTTAGATTTTTCCTTTTTAGAATGAAACGGCCCTACCTTTAAAAAAAGGGGGAACTGTATCAGACGCCTACGGCGCAGGCGTGAGGGTAGGGAAATTTCGCCTCTTTAGTTTCTTCTTGCAATGCTAGACTGCACTCCCAGCGCCTAGCAACTTCCCATAGGATACGTTTGCTATGTACCTCCCCACATTTTTATTGTGAAGGACTAATGACTAATAACGATGGGGATATTTACGATCTGAAGATACACATTAGCAGTTAATTACTGCTAACTAACAGAAAGATGGGCACTAGCCCTTTGTTGCTTCTGAATTCTTCTGTTGATACTTTCTAAGAGAGAGTCTGCCAAAGAATTGTGTTTTTCCCAATTCAGTACAGGCATTTCTTGCCAGCAATGGCGGCAAAACCAGTAGATTTCAGAGCCACGTATATGTAGTAAAAGAGGATTGGAACAGCAAGGACAGTAATTCATAATTTTCTAAAAATTCTCATTCTAAATGTGTTTATCGCTAATTCAAACAGTTTGTTGGCGATCCCATCAGGGATACGAAGCAAACTTTTGATGCTATTTATGATAATTGCTAATTATGAGGAACTTGTGAGGAACTTTAAAAGTTTTCCAATTTACTTAATATTTCTCAACGTTTTTTCAGTTTCACTTTCATAGAAATGTACAAATAAATATCAACTTATATCTTGGTGACCGATCGTGGTAAGTATTTAGTCGATAGTAGGGGTGGGTTTTTGCTTGGTCAATTGCAGACAAAAGTAATATTTAATTAAACCTGTACGTACAGTCACAGCTAATAAACAGAAACTAAGTACGAAGACTATCATCACTATATTTCATTTATTTACACTCAAAAATCTTCACAAGATCCTCAAATTCTCTCCCTATAACCATAGGTGTAGGACGAGCAGAGCAGAAAAATTGACTGCAAATCCTCTCAAGATGCTTTATGTGTTAGAGGAAGCTAAAAATGCCAGAAACACTGGTCAATCAACACACTGCTAGCAAAGTTTCTAAAGAACAAGCCTTGGTGTTGCCTTTAACCGAAGTTGGTATTGCAGATATTCCCTTAGTAGGTGGAAAGAATGCTTCTTTGGGAGAAATGCTTCAACAACTGGGATCCAAAGGCGTAAAAGTTCCTAATGGCTTTGCAACCACTGCCTACGCTTACCGCTACTTTATCCAAACTGCCGGATTAGAGGCAAAATTGCGTCAGATTTTTGCAGACTTAGATGTAGAGGATGTCAACAACCTGCGTCAAAGAGGCAAACAAGCTCGAAATTTAATGCTGCAAACGCCTTTTCCGGAAGAATTACAAACTGCGATCGCTCAAGCTTACGAACAACTCTGTCAGCAATATGGTCCGGATACAGATGTAGCCGTTCGCTCCAGCGCCACAGCCGAAGACTTACCCGATGCTAGCTTTGCCGGACAGCAAGAAACTTACTTAAACGTCCACGGATTGCCAGCTGTACTGGAAGCTTGTCACAAATGCTTTGCCTCCATTTTTACCGATCGCGCCATTTCCTATCGTCAAATCAAAGGCTTCGACCACTTCAGTATTGCCCTGTCGGTAGGCGTGCAAAAAATGGTGCGTTCTGATTTAGCAGCTTCTGGTGTGACATTCTCCATCGACACCGAAACAGGTTTTAAAGATGCTGCTTTGATTACTGCTGCTTACGGTTTGGGCGAGAACGTGGTCCAGGGTGCTGTTAACCCAGATGAATACTTAGTATTTAAACCCACTTTAAAACAGGGATTCCGCCCGATATTAGCAAAACGCTTAGGTACAAAAGAAATCAAAATGGTTTATGACGTGGGCGGTTCCAAATTAACAAAAAACGTCCCTGTTGCAGCCAGCGAAAGGCAACAATTTGCCCTCAACGATGATGAAATATTACAACTAGCGCAATGGGCTTGCATTATTGAAGAACACTATTCGCAAGTGCGCGGTGTCTACACACCGATGGATATCGAGTGGGCAAAAGATGGCATTACCAATGAGCTATTTATTGTCCAAGCGCGTCCGGAAACAGTACAGTCTCAGAAACAACAAAATGTCCTCCGCACTTACCAGCTCAAAGAAAAGGGCAATGTCTTGGTTACAGGTCGAAGTGTGGGTGAGATGATTGGGCAAGGCAAAGCTAGAGTCATCTTGGACGTGCATCAAATTCAGCAATTTCAGCCAGGAGAAGTACTGGTGACAAATCGTACCGATCCCGACTGGGAACCGATCATGAAAAAAGCAAGTGCGATCGTTACCAATCAAGGCGGACGTACTTGCCATGCTGCAATTATTGCCAGAGAATTAGGAATACCTGCGATCGTTGGTTGCGGTAATGCCACCACTGCAATCAAAACCGGGCAAGAAATTACAATCTCCTGCGCAGAAGGTGAAACCGGAAAAGTTTACCAGGGTTTATTGTCCTATGAAGTGCGGGAAGTACCGTTGGAGAAATTGCCCCGCACCCGCACAAAAGTCATGATGAATGTGGGCAATCCGGAAGAAGCATTCAGCTATGCAGCCATTCCTAATGATGGAGTAGGACTGGCGCGGATGGAATTTATTATTGCCAACCATATCAAAGCTCACCCACTGGCGCTACTCCACTTTGACGAGTTAGAAGATGAACTTGCTAAATACAAAATAGCAGAATTAACCGCCCAATACGAAAACAAAGCTGAATTCTTTGTAGATAAACTGGCGCAGGGTATTGGTACGATCGCCGCAGCTTTCTATCCCAAACCTGTAATTGTCCGTCTCTCAGACTTCAAGACTAACGAATACGCTAACCTCATCGGTGGTAAACAGTTTGAACCCAAAGAAGAAAACCCAATGATTGGTTGGCGCGGTGCGTCTCGCTACTACGACGAGCGCTATCGTGAAGGTTTTGCCCTTGAATGCCAAGCAATGAAGCGAGTCCGCAATGAAATGGGCTTAACCAACGTGATTTTAATGGTTCCTTTCTGCCGTACACCAAATGAAGGTAAACGAGTCTTGGCAGAGATGGCAAAAAACGGTTTGGTGCGCGGTGAAAACGGTTTAGAAGTCTACGTCATGTGCGAATTGCCCAGTAATGTACTGCTAGCAGATAAATTTAGCGAAGTGTTTGATGGATTCTCAATTGGCTCGAATGACCTGACGCAGCTAACGCTAGGATTGGATCGGGATTCAGAATTAGTCGCCCATCTATTTGATGAACGCGACGAAGCAGTCAAGCGAATGATAACTCAGGCGATCGCAATTGCCAAACAGTACGATCGCAAAATTGGTATCTGTGGTCAAGCACCCAGCGACTACCCTGAATTTGCTCGCTTTTTAGTAGAACAGGAAATTGACTCGATCAGTCTCAACCCTGACTCAGTTTTGAAGACTCTGTTGGAAATCGCCGAGGCTGAACAAGATAGTAAATAGTCATTTAATTATTGGTTGTTAGTTGGTGGTTGCTCGAACTAACAACCAACTAACAACAAACAACAACTAAACAAGGGATCAATCACTATGTTTTCCAAAATTTTAGTTGCTATAGACAATTCCGAAATTGGGCAGCACGTTTTTGATGAAGCTTTATCTTTGGCACACAAACTAGGTGCACGTCTGATGTTGCTGCACGTTCTAGATCCTTTCGATGAAAGTTATGCAGGATCTATAGCCTTACAAACAGATACTCTTTATCCTACTTTCCACTCGCAAGCTGTGAACTACTATATGGGACAGTGGGAGGCACTGAAAAAAGAAGGAGTAGAATTTTTGAGAATATTTTACAATCAGGCGAAAACAAAAGGTGTAGCGACTGAATTTACTCAAAATTTTGGCGAACCAGGGCGAGTAATTTGTGAAGTAGCTCGAAAATGGAATGCTGACTTAATTGTTGTTGGTCGTCGGGGTCGACGAGGTCTCAGTGAGTTTTTCCTGGGTAGTGTCAGTAATTATGTTCTGCATCATGCTCCTTGCTCAGTTTTAACAGTACAAGGATTAATTCAGACCACAAAAGCAGGCTCACAAGCTACACATGCAGCTACACCTTAGTTTGATTTGTTAATTGTTGTTTGTTGTTTGTTGTTTGGTACCAACCAACGACCAACCACCAACCACCAACAAATAATTTTTTTATTTATTCTTGAGAATGGTGCAAGATGTCAGTTAATTAATTCTGATTACTTGCAGTTTGTGAATAACGGAGATAGAGAATAATTTCAAAATGGCTGTAATTTCTGTTTGGTACCAACCAACGGGAGCATCCCAGTTTTTTGCAAAGAGGGCGAAAATCAGTCAGGATAAGTAAGACGAGTGTATTTATCTAGCGATG
>JANZYY010000121.1 GCA_026419705.1 Fischerella sp. | reverse complement strand
AGATGTGTATAAGAGACAGCCCCAATGTAGTTGGTTTAGGAGTTGGTGTGAAGTGGAGGAATGGAGAACCCACAGGTGAACCAGCCTTAGTGACGCTAGTCAGTCGCAAGCTAGCGAAGGATGAGCTCAGAGAAGCTGACTTGGTGCAGCCGACATTGGCAAATATGCAAACTGATGTCCTCGAGGTAGGTTATCTTTTCGCTCAAGTGGGCGAGTTGCGTCAGCAGCAACCATCCCAGCTGAGAACCGAGATCGTCCAACCCAGTGATGGTCTGCTCACAGGAGGCTACCGTGTCAGCGAAACAATCGAGCCGCTAGAGAAACCCACCATTGAACTGCTTGCCAGACGCACCCGCCCAGCGGAGGGCGGCTTCAGTGTCGGACATTTTCGGATTACAGCAGGTACTATCGCTACTTGCGTGTATGACATCCTGCCGGGAGGTTCAATCAACCCACCCACACACGGAGAAGGTATACCGTCGCGTTACTATATTCTCAGCAACAACCATATCCTGGCAAACAGCAACGATGCAAATATCGGCGATCGCATTCTCCAGCCGGGGCCGTTTGACGGAGGAGCCGATCCATCAGATCGCATTGCTCACCTTAGCCGATTCATTCCGATTGAGTTTGAACCACCAATACCCAGAGCACAACACAATAACTTGGTAGATGCGGCTATTGCCGAAGGACAGTTCCACGAGCTCGACCGGGAAATCCACTGGATTGGCTGCGTGCGGGGCTGGCGGCGGAAGCGGAATGTGAGGGTAGGAACGCGCGTCTATAAGACTGGACGCACCACAAACTTTACCAGCGGCAGGATTACAGCGATTGGCGCTACGGTCGATGTTAACTTCGGCGGTGGTAGAGTAGCACGGTTTAGAGACCAAATCGTGACTACCAACATTTCAGCTGGTGGTGACTCCGGTTCATTAGTAGTTACGCTGGAGAATAGCATCCCGGTTGCAGTGGGGCTGCTGTTTGCCGGTTCCTCTTTCGCAACCATTGTCAACCAGATTGAAAACGTGCGATCGCTACTGCGGGTAGAAGTAGCAGAGCAGATTCTTTAAAAAGTTGACAAGCCCTCAAAAACCCACAAGCACATACCTTTCAAACACCTGATTGGCACTGGCTACCTCCCTGGCGCTGTGCCCGCTGCACAATTCCAATAAAGGCATCTTCCAAAGAAAAAGGAATTGCTCGCCACGACTGCACTGTCACCCCAATGGTTTGTAACTGAGATTGCACCGCTGCCAATTCTAATTCTGGTTCATTGAGCACCACGTGTAAGCGATCGCCAAATAAGGATACCCGCCACGGTTCCAGCATCTGTTTAAGCCAATCGGCAGCGATTTGAGGCTGAAAAACCTGCAATTCCAACAACTGTCCCGGTTGTTCTGCTTTCATCTGGCTGGGCGATCCTTGCGCTACCAGTTCACCCGCCACCATAAACCCGATGCGATGACAATGTTCTGCTTCTTCTAGATAGTGAGTGGTGACGAGTACAGCAGTTCCCCGGCGGGCAAATGCTTCAATTAGACGCCAAAATTGCCGCCGTGCCAGGGGATCTACCCCTGAGGTCGGCTCATCCAGAAACAATATTTCTGGTTCGTGTAATACCGATGCCCCGAAGGCAACTCGCTGTTTCCAGCCACCCGGCAACTGTCCGGTGAGCAAGTGTTCGCGCCCCACCAGCCCGCAGGTTTCCAACACCCACTGGATGCGATCGCGCTGTAACTGACGCGGTACGCCATACACCCCGCAATAAAACTCCAAATTTTCTCGAATCGTCAGATCGTTATACAGAGTAAATTTTTGACTCATATATCCCAGGCGTTGCCGCAGTTTCGGGCTGCGGAGTTGTCCCGTTTGTCCGGCGAGGGTGACGCGGCCGTGGGTGGGAGCTAACAGTCCGCAGAGCATTTTAATAGTGGTCGTTTTTCCAGCTCCATTGGCTCCTAATAATCCGTAGATTTCACCGTAGCGGATTTGCAAGTTAACCCCCTTGACGGCATGAAAGTCGCCAAAGATTTTCTGGAGATTTTCGGCGCCAATGGCAACGGGGAGAGAGGAAGAAGCAGAAACAGGCGGATAAGAGGGATGGGGAAAGGGAGTAAATGGCGGATCGGAACCCTGCTGGCGCAATCTGGTCACAAAGACATTTTCCAGCGTCGGTTCGGCAATCTGGATCTCAGGGGAGAGTTGAGCGGCTTGCAGGAGTTGGGCAATGTTAGATGCCTGAGACTGGGGATTTGCAACTAACACATCCAAGCGATCGCCAAAGGTTTGCACATCCCGAATCTGAGTAGCTCCTTGGCGTGCAGCATCCCACAGTATCTTTTCCGCGGCTTCCAGGTTTGCCGTGCGCACTTCTAAGCGGCATAATCCTAAACTCGCTCGTAACTCGGCAGGTGTGCCAATTTGTTGAATGTGTCCGTCATACATGAAAGCGACGCGATGGCAGCGTTCAGCTTCATCCAGGTAGGGTGTCGCCACCACCATCGTTACTCCTTCCTTAGATAATGCCGCCAGCACATCCCAAAACTCGCGCCGCGATAACGGATCGACGCCCGTGGTCGGTTCATCCAGGAGTAATACATCGGGTTGTGCAATCAAGGCACAGCACAACGCCAATTTTTGTTTCATCCCGCCCGATAGTTCTCCTGCCAAGCGATCGCTAAACCGATCCAGATCCATTAACTGCAAATACTTTGCCCGACGTTCAGCAAAGCGATGGGGATGAACATTGCGTAAGCCCGCCACGTAGCGCAGATTTTCATCAATACTCAAGTCGAGATATAGGGAAAATTGCTGGGTTAAGTATCCGGTTCTGAGCCTGGCTTCTCGCGGCGATCGCCTCAAGAGTTGCACTGTTCCTGCTGTGGGTTCCATCACCCCGGCGAGGATATGAAATGTCGTGGTTTTACCAGCTCCATCCGGCCCGATCAACCCAAAAATTTCGCCAGCTTGCACCTCAAAACTTATGCCATTGACAGCCGCAAGACGATGGTAGTGTTTGTGTAGGTTCTGAACTTGAATAACAGGACCAGCAGTGGCAGCAGCTGATGGACTGGTAGCGACAACTTCTAGATTCGATGACATCCGCTTCACTCCTTCTGCAACAGAATTTCTGCATCAGCGGCCATTCCCGGTTTAGCTGAACCATCGGGTTTGGTAATGCCGACCTTAATCCCAAACACTTGCTTGCTCCGATCTTTACAGAAGTAAATACTGCTGCCGCTGCCTCGATCAGCCCTTCAGGCAAGGCAGCGGAGCGGGAGCTGAAGGCAGAGGCGATCGGTGAAGAAAAAGTTTTAAGGTCATGTCTTTTGCTTGCCCAAACTGGGTTTCGTGACCCCACTAAATCATAAATTTAGTGGTCTATCCTTCGGGAAGGCGAAGCGCCTCCAATGCTTATGCAGTCTGAATCCTCCTCTAATTGCCTTCAGCTGCAGCTGCCTCCAGTATAGATGCCTTCTTCAATTGGTAAACTTGTTGGGACTCGCGATCGCGCAATATGACTGAAAGCAACAGACAAAAAGCCCTTTTCTAGTACTTCTTGTGGATCGACAGTAGCCTGAATCATCAGCAATCGTGCTATTAAACCCGTCCATCCGGTTTGGTGACTAGCACCAATGCCTGCACCAATATCACCATGAAAATACTCATAGAACAGGATTAAATCCTGCCAGTGGGGATCGTTCTGGAACTTCTCGCTAAATCCATAAACTGGACGTTGACATTGCTCGTTGCGTAGAAAGATGCTGGCTAACCGATGTGAAATTTCATCAGCAACTTCCCACAAAGTCAGCAACTTTCCACAACCAGTAGGGCATTCAATCTGGAAATCATCACCGTAGCATGAAGTGTTCGTAGAACTTGCAAGCCAGTTCTTCGTAGACGGGATTTTCTAAATCCAACTTTAGGGCGATCGCCAACATATCCAAGCAGAACATTGCCATCCAACTAGTGCCATCTGCCTGTTCTATGGTTCCACCGGTTGGTAGCACCGAACTGCGATCGAACACGCCAATATTATCCAAGCCCAAAAAGCCACCTTCAAACACATTGTTACCAAGTTCATCTTTGCGATTTACCCACCAGGTAAAGTTCATCAGCAACTTGCTCGCAGGGCTTTATCCATCAGATAAACTTGCCAGGTTGCCCATGCAATGTACCGGCGGGTTGACATCGCTAAAGTTCCACTCATACGCTGGAATTCGCCCATTCGGATGGAGATAGACTTGGTTAGTCATCAGTCTGAGTTAGTCTTTGGCAAACTCCATGTCTACCAATGCCAAAACTAAACAGTGAAATGCCAAATCTCAAGCTGCAAACCAGGGATACTCCCATTTATCGGTCATTGAGAGGATATCAGCACTTTCGAAGTGGAACCATTCTCGGTTGCGATGCGTGACACGTTTCGGACAGTCCGGTAGTAAAATTTCTTCTGTTAACCAATCTTCAACTCGATAATAGTAGAATTGTTTTGTCCACAACATCCCAGCAAATGCCTGTCAGATGACATTGCGGGCATCTTCTGCAATATTTGCAGGAATAAGATCGTTGTAAAATTCATCTGCTTCTTGCAGGCGAGTTTGCAAAACGCTCTCAAACCCATTCCCAAAAGCAGTGTCCCGCTCGGACAGCTGGCGATCGCTCAAACGCAACTCTATCTCCTCTTACACCACCCGCAAAAACTTCCAACACATACGAGAACGTCACCGATCTTGGCTAAAGTAGTCCCAGGCATTCCCCGTTTGGCTATAATCTTCTCGCACAGTTCCCCACTGGCGCTCGCTCAGATACGATCCCCACTTCTTCCAAGCAACGTTTTGTTCACGCGCTTGTTGCAATCTCAACTTTTCGCGATTGGAAATTTACTGCTGCCATATTTTATACTTACTCCTTAGTTGCAGATTGGGGATTGGGCATTGGCAATTGGAAATTGAAGTGGTGATTTTTCCCATGCCCCTTGCCCATTATTCATTGTCCCTGCCTTCTTAGTACACGATCAAACCTGCCTGACGCAGGATAAAGAAAAGAATAGAGTTGACAATGCTAAGCGCGATTGCTCCAATAATTGCGCTTGCAATTCCCCACCGGAGTCTAAATCCCTCAACTATCCAAGCTGCCAAACCAAATACAATGATGCTGCCAATCAAGGGAATTAACCCCAAACTAATAATGGCACTTGTCGTTCTAAACCAATTGGGAAATAAACCCCAAATACCATTGAAAGCACCAATAATTGCTCCAGCAATCAGAGCAATCCAGGGACTGTCAACCTCAACACCTGTAGGTAGCTTAGAGATGATTAATAAACTAATCGCAATTACCACAACGGAAATGAGAAAACTAGCCATTGATACACCTCACAATCAAATCAGAGTCGGTTACGGTAAATTCGTGTTTGCAACTATTTAACCTCGCATGTCAGCAGAAGTTTCTGATTCACTGACCTTTTCCCTACCAATACTTAGTATCTTGGTGTCTTTGTGTTTTAATTATTCTTTTTTCACCACCAAGACACTAAGACACCAAGAAAAATCTATTTTTAAGACTCACACCTTCACAGGACTAGACTGGAGGATCCTGCTGAGAAATTTAGCATAGCCTGCACTGAAATAAAAGCAATATTTGGCGCGATCGCGCAATTAGGTTTTTATAGAACAAGGATTGGAGAGTGTAAGCGCCTTTGGAGGTTGTTGTAGGGTAGCATGCTTCCTATCTTGTACCATTTGCAACAGCCCCCAGACAGAGTTTGCAAAAGAGAATTCAGAGCCTCTGGCTCTCTTGTTTTTGTGACCACTTTGGATTTTGTACTGAATGCTGACAAACTAAATAAAAGTTTTATTTTCTGTTCTGGATGAACAGAATTTTCTTTAGTTACAGCAATACTGTAATTAATACATCTCCCAACTGATAGTTATTGATGTCAAATGCTTGGCTGAACTCACACGCCAAGCTATTATTTGTCACAAAGTTCTCAACAGCAAATGGCAAATAGTTTACGCAGTAAGGTTCCGATCGGATTTTGGTGATGATGTCCGGTTACGCCCTTTCAGGCAGCATAGCAGCCTTTCTTCTGTAAGATCGCCTCTGCTGAAAGACTCGTTGTTCAGGCTGACGTGGAAATAGCCAGACACGGAAATGCAAAAGGGATTCCTATAATTAGCAACTATTTCCTCACAAGTTCCTCATTTTATTTTTCTATTACTATGATTGTGCCACTCCAAAAACTTACCGGTTGATGGAGGTTGGGGATGATGAGGAACAAAGGAGCTTTAGCAGCAACGATACTAATAATATTAATTACTTTCAGTCTGGATCTTTTCAATCAATCTTTTGCTCAACCAGGAATGAGGATGAGAGGTAGTGGTGGCTGGGGTCCAGGACATCATTACAGCAGAATGTACAATCCTCAAACAGTTGAGACTCTCAGTGGAGAAGTAGTCAGTATAGACACAATTACTCCCTTGAGAGGAATGTCTAGCGGTGTACATTTGAATTTGAAAACAGCTAAGGAAACTATTTCGGTACATTTAGGACCAAGTTGGTACATCGACAACCAAGATGTACGAATTCAACCAGGCGACAAAATTGAGGTCAAAGGCTCAAGAATTTCTTTTGGGGGAAAGCCAGCAATGATTGCGGCTTCTGTGAAGAAAGGAAATGAAGTACTAACGCTGCGGGATGACAGAGGTTTTCCTGCTTGGAGTGGTTGGAGATATGACAATCAACAACCTCAGAGGTAGATCGCAAAATTTACCCAGCCATTTCTTTGATCTGTTCTAACTGCTGCACTTGTTCTAATAAGCGGGTGGCGATGCGATCGCACACTACTTCACATAGCTCAAAAATTACTGGATCGGAAATCTGATAGAAGACGTTCACTCCGTTGGGGTGGCGAGAAACCATCCCTACTTGCATCAAAACTTTCAGATGCTTGGAAACATTTGCCTGACCTAGCCCTGTTGCTTGCACAATTTCTGTCACACTCTTAGGCCCAGACCTTAAACAGTTCAAAACTTGCAGTCGACTAACTTCTGAAAGCACTTTGAAATACTCCGCTACCTGAGCAAGAGCTGTAATTGAGATCTCCGACATAAAACTTTTACAATACAAACCTAGTGTTATGATTTATCTATTATATTACTATATAATAATATAGTATATAAAACAGACTGTCTCTATAGGCACTTAATCTATAGCCAGTTAAAATTATACACAGTAATTAAATAGAAGGCTTCACCCGACTAAGGAGTAACCAATGGAAAACGTGAAAAGAATTAATGATGAGTTAACCGTATCAGGACAGGTAACACCAGAACAGTTGCAACAGGCAGCAAATGAAGGCTTTAAGGCAGTAATGAATTTGCGATCGCCTGATGAAAAAGGTTTCCTTGCCGATGAGGAGCAACAAGCGAAAGCATTAGGACTGCATTATGTCAATATTCCAGTCAAAGTTGATACCCTCACTGCAGAGCAAACAACCGAGATTCTCAAAGAAATAGACAAACTTCCTAAACCAGCCTTAATTCATTGCGGTACAGCGATGCGTGCGGGTGCAATGGCGCTGATGAATGTAGCGACAAGGCAAGGAATGACGCCAGAGCAGGCATTTCAAAAGGCTGGTGAAATCGGCTTTGATTGCAGCGCCAATCCAAAAATGAAAGAATTTTTCGCGCAATACGTTTCCCAGCACTCATCAGCAAAAAAGTGAAGGAAGAAAGCATTATGGCTTTGATTTTAGAGCAAATAAACGTAGAGGGATTGGCGCACTTATCCTATCTTGTGGGTGATGACAAAGCGGGTGTAGTAGCAGTCATCGACCCCCGCCGGGATGTAGATATTTATCTGCAAAGAGCGCGGGAGATGGGAGTTAGAATTACCCACATTATTGAAACCCACATCCACGCTGATTTTGTCTCCGGCTCTCACGAACTGCAAGCCAGGACTGGTGCACCTATTTATGGTGGTAAGAGTGAAGATTATCAATTTGAATTGCACCAGCTAAGTGAAGGCGACGAATTGAAAATTGGAAGTGTGACTCTACGAGCATTGCATACCCCCGGACATACACCCGAACATGTCTCGTTGATCGTCACCGATGCGAAACAGGGTCAAGAACCCTTTGGTGTATTTACAGGTGACACCCTATTTAACCTCGATGTCGGGCGTCCGGATTTACTTGGTGGTGGAACAGAGAAAAAACTGGCAGCCCAACTTTATCATTCATTGTTTGATAAACTAGTACCGCTTGGCGATCGCATGGAAATATACCCCTGTCACGGTGCGGGTTCAGCTTGTGGAAAATCGATAGGCGATCGCAGGCAGAGTACAATCGGCAACGAGCGAATTTTTAGCGAAGCGTTTAAAGAGCGTAGCGAACAAGAGTTTGTCGAATGGATATTGAGCGGAATGCCAGAACCGCCGAGACACTACACACGTCTGAAAAAAGTCAACGCCAGGGGAGCAAAAGTGATGGGTTGCGTGCCAACTTTGCAGCCGCTATCACCCCTAGAATTCCAGAACCTGATGGCGGATGAGAACACCATTGTCATCGATACTCGCTCAATTCTTGCCTTTGGGGGCGGACATATTCCAGGAGCCATCAATATTGCCCTGCGACCAGAGTTTCCCAATTGGGTTGGCTGGATGATCGATCCAGAAAAGACACTGCTACTAGTGATAGAGAGCGAACGTGACGTGAAATTGGTGACAGAACAGTTATTCCGGCTTAGTTACGATCATTTAGCCGGCTATCTGCATGACGGTATGACCTCATGGCAAAATGCAGGTTTGCCACTGGCACATTTAGGTGAGTGGACAGTACATGAACTGAACGAACATAAAGACGAACCTGAGGTGACAGTTCTGGATGTGCGAGGTGACGATGAGTACGAACGCGGCAAAGTACCAGGGGCTAAACATATCTACGTCCCACACCTAGAAGAACATCTGGATGAATTGGATAAAAATAAGGCGATCGCTACCTACTGCGGTACTGGCTACCGTGCCTCAATAGCTGCCAGTCTCCTACAAAAGCACGGATTTGAGAAAGTTATCAACGTTCCTGGTTCTTGGACAGCCTGGAAAGCTGCAGGACTACCAGTGGCAAGTTAATTATTGGTCATTTGACCAATGACCAATGACTGGCGATCGATGACGGAGGATTTAAATATGTTATTTCGCCAATTATTTGATGTAGAATCCAGCACATATACTTACTTAATTGCCGATCCTAATACCAAAGAGGCAATTTTAGTAGATCCAGTGCTGGAGCAAGTAGAGCGTGACCTAAAATTACTCAAAGAGCTAGGATTAACCCTGCGTTACTGCCTAGAAACTCACATTCACGCTGACCACATTACAGGAACAGATAAATTACGGGCTGCCACCGGTTGTTTAGGTATTGTCCCCCAAAAAGCTCATGCAGGTTGTGCCGATCGCTACATCGAGGATGGGGAAGAATTGACCTTGGGAGAAATAACCATCAAAGCCATTGCTACTCCCGGTCATACCGATAGCCACAATGCCTATCTGGTCAACAATGACCGAGTACTCACAGGAGATGCTTTATTTATCAGGGGTTGCGGTCGCACCGATTTTCAAAGTGGTGATGCTGGTACTCTCTACGACTCTGTGACACAGCGATTGTTTACCTTGCCAGATGATACTTTGGTGTATCCAGGTCATGATTACCGGGGCCACACAGTATCGACGATTGGGGAAGAAAAGCGCTGGAATCCTCGCTTTGTGGGACGCGATCGCAACAACTTCATTGAATTAATGGCAAATCTGAACTTGCCAGATCCTAAGAAGATGATGGAAGCTGTTCCTGCCAATGAACAGTGTGGCAATGTCATGGCGATCGCTGTTCATTAACCTTGATGAGTTGGAGTGGCGGACAATGAACATTCTCTGGCATAAGTTCCGACACATCCTTTCCTGGCTGTTGTTAGTTGGGGTGTTGACTTTATTGCTCCTGGTTGGACTAGGACTCTTCAGCGCCCCACCAGCCGCAAAGGATAACAAGACCTGGCAGGCGATCGCCTTTAAGCGAGTCTATCCCAATGGCAATACCAGCTACGATCGATATCCGATCGCCAAAAGCAGAACTTCAATGCTTGAATGTCTCTAGATTGTGCCGAAGTCTGCCAAAACCTCTGAAATTCTTTGTGCTCTTTGCGTCCTACCCTGCGGTCAGCCGCCGAATTTATGTAATTTTTTATACAAATGTTTCCCAGTTGGCAAGGGATGAATCTATTTTTTCTCCAGAGAATGAAACAGCCCTGCAGCCAAAAAGGGAAGTTGCGAGAATGCACTTCCATAAGAATTCTAAGTATTGAGGATGATAAAATGAGGATGAATAGAAAAACCGGTGTTAGAGTCTTCAGTTCAGCTAAAGCTACTGGTATCCGCCGTTACTTGCCTTGCCTGGAGTGGCTCCTCAATTATCATCCCCAAGATTTGGTAGGCGATTTGATGGCTGGGATGATTGTGGCGATTATGCTGGTACCTCAGAGTATGGCTTATGCACTCCTGGCAGGTCTGCCACCCCAAGTGGGACTCTACGCCAGCATTCTCCCTCTCATCCTCTACGCTTTGTTCGGCACTAGTAGGACGTTGGCTGTAGGACCTGTGGCAATGGTGTCTCTACTGGTAGCGACGGGTATAGGTGCGATCGCTCCTCAGAACAGTCGAGAATATATCGTTCTGGCTTTGGTGCTAGCGCTGTTAGTTGGCATCATTCAATTGAGTATGGGGCTGCTGCGACTCGGCTTTTTAGTCAACTTTCTCAGCCATGCAGTCATTTCTGGCTTTACCAGTGCAGCAGCGTTGATGATTGCGTTTAGTCAACTCAAGCACTTGTTAGGGATTAAGATACCCCATACCGAATCTTTTTACGAATTACTGGTTTCCCTGGTTCAAAAGTTCGATCAAACCAATATTGTTACTCTGAGTATCGGTGTTATTAGTATTGCCGTTCTAATCTACTTCAACAGGCGTTTAGGTTATTTGCTCAATCAGTGGGGCGTTTCCCAAAGACTGATTGTACCGATAACTAAAAGCGCACCGTTAATTGTGGTACTGTTTAGTACGCTACTGGTC
>JANZYY010000011.1 GCA_026419705.1 Fischerella sp. | reverse complement strand
CGGCAGCACCAGAGCCTGATACTGTTCATGGCTATCATTTATATACAATTCTCATAGACAAGACTAAAACTGGTATCAGCCGTGACGCTTTCCTGAAAGCAATCCACAGTCAAAACATTGGAGTAGGCGTGCATTACCTCAGTATCCCAGAACAGCCTTATTATCAGCAAAAGTTTGGATGGCAGCCTGAAGATTATCCAAATGCTATGCGGATCGGACGGCAAACAGTGAGCTTACCTCTATCTGCAAAGTTGACAGATGCGGATGTAGAAGATGTAATTGCAGCGGTGAAGAGGTGTCTGTAAAGCAAATAGGTATGTAGATCTAGGCGGTAGCCAAAAATTTTATTGTTTTGGAAACCAACGGAGTTCACGTAGTGATGTGACTCCAAAATCACCCACTCGAACTACCATTTCTTAAACAAGTTGTAAGTGCGATCGCAACGTTGCCAAATAATTAGCAATTGCTCCAAATATGCTTGCTGTTGTTGGGGTGTTGTTAATTTTTAGGAACAGATGAATTATCAAAAATTGCCGATTATTGCTGCTGAATCTCTATTTCGGCAACACAAGTAAATACACAAGTAAATAATCTTATAAACCTACTATACAAATCCTTCCTGGAGTTAGTATGGTTCAAACAAATGAAAAACCCCGTCCAGAATCGTTACGAGTAGTTATTGTTACCGAAAATGTATCGTTGCGGATGGGTGGAGAGACAGCTGTTCCGTACTATTATTTTAAACTTCTGCAAGCTCGCAATTGTGACGTCTGGATGGTTTGCCACGCCCGCACTAGGGATGAACTGCGAGAGATCTTTTCTGAGCAAATGTTCAAAAAAATTAGCTTTATAGAAGATAATTGGCTGCAAGTCGCAATCTATAAGATAGGGCAGTTATTTCCCTATCGAATTGAGGATTTGATTTTTGGCCAGATGATACACTTAATTACCCAATGGCAAGCTCGTTTACGGGTAAAGCAAATCATTAAAGAACATGATATTTCCATTGTTTTTGAACCCACCCCCATTACTCCCAAAGGATTGAGTTTCATGTACGATCTGGGCGTACCTGTCGTAATTGGGCCGATGTGCGGTGGCTTGGAACTTCCACCGGCATTTCGCTATATGGATTCTCCCTTTACTCATTTCTCGATCGCAGCAGCCCGTTTTTTATCTTGGATTGGACATCGTTTAGTACCTGGAAAATTAAAGGCTGATGCGCTCATCGTTGGTAACCAACGTACAGCCAAAGCTTTACCTCAAGGATACAGAGGTAAGGTGTATGAAGTGGTTGAAAGTGGGGTTGATCTTTCTCGTTGGCAGGGAATCAAAGCTAGAGAACCTCAGCCGGATCAGCCAGTTCGATTTGTTTTCTGCGGACGAATGGTGGATTGGAAAGGGGCACAATTCTTAGTTGAAGCCTTTAAGTCGGTGGTGGAACAGACAAACTCTGTACTGGAGTTGATTGGTGATGGCGAACTTAAAGAGTCTATTGAAGCACGAGTTGAAGAATTAGGAATTAAAGACTCTGTAAATTTTTATGGTTATATTCCTATTCAAGAGTGTATCAAGCTTTTCTGTGAGAGCGATGTCTATGTCATGCCTTCCCTACGGGAATGTGGCGGACTGGCATTGTTAGAAGCAATGTCGGTCGGTTTGCCTGTCATTGCTACTAAATGGGCAGGTCCGGCTGAATATTTGAACGATACCTGCAGTATTCTTGTCGAACCTACCTCTCCAGAAGACTTTATTAACGGTTTTGCTAAAGCAATGGTGACTTTAGCTACATCACCAGAACAACGCCGTTGTTTGGGGCAAGGAAGTCTGCGACGGGTAAAAGAAAATTATTTTGACTGGGAATCCAAGACGGAACGTATCCTCGAAATTTTAAAAGAAACAGTTGCTTTAGCCTATTGTTCCTAAAATTGTCATAGCATTTATATGTGTATTTTGAATCGGTATTAGTGCTTATAGCCCAACCCTTCTGGGGTTTGGGCTAAATTAATAGAACTTCGTGAGCAGAATGGGCTAGCTTGTGATAATAATTCTCCAAGAGCACAGACGCGATATATCACGTCTCTAGAGATGATGACGCAAGGGACGTGGAGTATGAATCTGTTGCCAGATTATAGAGAATTCGCATACATACCATTTTCAAAAAAGAATGCGGCAAATAGAGAATATTGACCAGAGGCGCCATGACCAGACGCCTTATGGTATGAAATCGGTATTAACGTTTGTAAACTAAAAAACCAGCGATCGCATCTAGAAGCGCTTCTTTTTCATCTACTCGAATCAAGTGACCGCTATTTTCAAAGATTCTTAAGTCAGCATTGGGAATTGCTTTGGCGATTTCATAGGAGAATTCTGGAGGACAAATCCAATCATGTCGCCCGCCAATTACTAAAGTCGGTGCGCTAACCTTGTATAATTGGTCGAGGACGTTGTAGTTCCGTAGAAAGCCACCGAAGGCAACATTAATCGCATCGACAGAGAAAATAGTCCGATCCCAAGTTTTACTGGATGAAGATGGGTCATAGGTCAGGGAATACATCGACCCCATGACTTTAAAATACTCCCGTAGTTGTTCCTCGTTTTCAAAGGAACCATTCCAAAGTCGCTGGGCGATTTTCTTTTGTTCTTCCGTTCCTCGATGTGCCAAAATTTCTTGCGCTCGCTCTAGAAAGCGGTAATTAGCTGCTGTGGCAATAACAATCAGATGCGAGATATTCTGGGGATAGCGAACCGCATAAGAAAGAGCAACCATTCCACCGTAGGAAGTGCCAATGACAACAATCTGGTCCAGACCTAGGTAACGACGCAGTGCTTCCATGTCTTCAACGTTGTTGTCCAGGGTGTAGGTTTGCTTCGGTCCCCGAGCAGAACGTCCTTGACCTCGATGGTCAAAATAAACCAGTTGCAACTTCTGAGCCAGAGGAGAGAAAGCGGGTTTATAGGAAGTATGATCTGCACCAGGACCACCGTGAATCAAAAAAGCAACGGGTTTGGTATGAATGCGATCGCCGTCCACTACTAAAGAAGAACCTTCCACATCAAAGAAAATCTCTGTATCTCGAATTTTCGCTCGCATTTTTCACTCTTCTCTACATGCCAATTTTCTTTTAAAATCGCTCGTGATTGGTGGTAAGAGCATGTGTGATGCGATCGCCACTTTACCATCTTGGCTATGGGCAGGTCAGATGGAAAAGCCAGTGTCCCCTAACTCAGTTACTTGCATAAGTCGGGAATGGCGATCGCCCAAATGTTTCTCTCACTCACAAATCTCCTTAACACATCTATCGCCACATAATACCCAGTATCTTTCAAATTAGGGAGTAGTTTAAGAAGGAGAAACACGAGTAGTACCAGGCGTTGCATAAATGCGGGATGATTTTCTTGTATTTCTCCGTTAAAACCTCTTCTACCTACGGAAGCCGCTACGCGTCTACGCGTCTAATGCGGTTGATTATTTCATCCCTAAATTCAGCGAAAAACTCAATTCTTGGTGTTCTTGGCGTCTTGGTGGTTTATTCTCCATCCCCATTTTATACAACACTCAGTTGATTGATGGGCAAGCAGCGCTAAACAGAACTCGATCGAGCGATCGCCTCCGTTGCACATATAATCGGCTCACCAATACCGAGCAACGCAGATTTAGAAGTCACGAGTATGTGAGCGATCGCACTTTGAAAATTTCGGCAGATATCAGTGTATTTTTTCTGCAGAATACTAAGCTTGATTGTAAGCGTCCATCAATAGGGATTTTGTCGCATTCAACGTTTAAGATACGAACGCCAAACTAACTATCATGTTGGTACTAATTCATACAAATTTGCAGAGATGATCTATCGTTGACAGATTATGCAAAAACTGAAAAACTCTAGGATAGTAAAATAATAATTATAAATTTGTTAGCTCAATCACCGTTTAGGGAGGTAAGTTGCAACAAACAGTGAGAACAATTTAGCCAAAAGCAATTCCACAGTCTGAAGTTGACGACTTTGAAAGTCTTCATCAGCAAGCGTTTCAAAAGGTTTTCTCCCAAATACATTCCTGTAATCCCCATAGAACCAAAATACTTTCATTAGAAAGCATATTTTAAACACTTTTGCCTTCACAGGTATTGATATACCTCCGTCCAGTACGTAAAGCTCTGGGCAAGTGAAACGAACGTGAAAAGCTAGTGTGAAGCGAAAAGAGAATCTGCGATAACGAAGAGAATAGAGGACAATCAACTCCAAGACTGGCGATCGCTGGGTATTTTTTGCTGCATTGAGATGCTTTCCATCCGATGCAGTGCTTCGGTATAGACATTAAATGGCAAGAAAATTTCTTTTTGCAGATATAACTAAAACAATGAGAATACTATTTAGGTACTCGTGGTGGGATAGCCTTCCATTTGCTATCACAATTTTTCAGCTATTAATAAATATTTGGTTGGCAGCAACTTGGGAATTACACACTTATTTCCATAGCCTTTTATTTTATCCATTCTGCCTCTTTCTTTTTTGGTACAACGCTCTAGTTCCTACCCACAACTTTGTTCATACTCCTTGGTTTAAATCCAAGTTGCTCAACAATATCTATGCAATCATAAACTCAGCCAACCTGGTTACACCAGTGACTCATTATCGTTACATACATTTCAATCATCATCAGTATGGCAATGATAGGCAAAATGCAAACGGTCAGACTCAAGATCGTACTTCTACATTTGCCTATGGTAAAAATGGTCGATGTGAAAATGTAATAACTTATTGTGCTTTGGCAATTTTTCGTGATGACATGTCTGAGTCGTTTCGTCTGGCAAAAAAATACAATGAAAGCTTGCAATTGTATTGTGAATTTGGTGCTATTATCTTAGCAATTATTGGATATTTACTGCTTGCGTGGAAGTTTTTTTTCTTCTTCTTTATTCCTATATTCTATTTAGGTTGGTTCCTCGCATATTTAACTAATTATTATGAACACTTTGGCGCGACACCAGAAAATCGATATGCAAACTCAACTAGCTATTATGGCCATGTCTATAATTTACTTTTCTGCAATGAAGGTTATCATCAAGAACATCACTTACGTCCTGAAGTACACTGGAGCCAAAGACCAAAAATCTATAAAGATCTACGTGAGAAGCTAGATAGCGTTGAGAGGGTAGTGTTGAAATTTCCACCTCCTCTAGGTTTTATGCATCACAAAGGAAAGACTGACACTTCAGTTATACCAATTCGCCAAAACAGACGCGCTGTTTGAAGCGTCTCTACAGAAAGATTTGCGAGAATTGCTATCAAGCAAACCTTGCGGCGCTGAGTCAGTATTCTCACTCAAAACTTACAAAAATTTTGACATAAATTTAGAACACGAGCAAACATAGGTGCGATAATTTGAGCGCGCACGAAGTATACAATTCGGCTTGGTTTTGATGTCAAAACTATCTGCTGTTGACAATTTGAACAATAAGATTCAAAACAACCTATCTAGGACTGAAAGGATACCCTAGCATCACCGACTTATGGCGTGGATACATATTCTCATTGCAGGTCTTCTGGAAACAACATGGGCTGTGACATTGAAGTGGAGCAACGGGTTGACGAATTTTCTACCGACTGCAACCACGACTGTTGTCACACTTGCTAGTTTCTTCTTTTTATCACAGGCACTCAAAACAATCTCAGTTGGAACTACTTATGCGGTACTGGCTGGTATTGGAGCTACTGGTACTGTGATTGCAGATATCGTTCTCTTTGGTGAGACTTATGGAGTAGTTCGTTCTGTTTGCGTTGCTTTAATTGTGATTGGCGTGATGGGTTTGAAAATACTTTAAACTCCTGTAAGTAAGTAGGCGACACTCATCAAGTTAACCCGTGAGAGTCGTCACTCGTCAATGGTAGTTGCAGATTTACGGGCGGTTCATTATTCGTCTCTACGTACTTATACTGTAAATTTCCAATAGGAGAAATTCAATTGATGCTTTCAGCTCGCCAACCTGCAGGAATTGGACTTGTTGAATTACCTAACCTGCAACAACCGGTAATCAATAAAGTAGTGAACAGTCACAACGAATGGGATCCCCTGCAAGAAGTAATTGTAGGTCGTGTTGAGGGTGCAGCGGTACCCCGATTTGAAGCCAGCGTTAAGGTTGATGCGCCTCCAAAATATTGGAACTTTTTTCAACAGTTTGGCGGTCGTTCCTTTTGCAAAGATTTAGTAGAAGCTGCTGCTAAAGAACTGAACGAGTTCTGTCATGTCTTAGAAATGGAAGGCGTGACCGTACGGCGACCCGATATCATTGACTTTTCTCGCACCTATACAACACCTGACTTTGAAGCTTCCGGCATGTATGCAGCTATGCCACGTGACATACTGATTGTGGTTGGTAATGAAGTCATTGAAGCACCAATGGCATGGCGATCGCGATTTTTTGAATATCGCGCCTATCGTTCCTTGATGAAGGAATATCTGCAACGAGGAGCTAAATGGACAGCAGCTCCAAAACCCCTCATGTCAGATGAGCTATATGATTTTGATTTTGCTGCCAAATCCCCAGAAGAACAGGAAGCATTGGTTAAGCAGGGACGCTATGTCACAACCGAGTTTGAACCCTGCTTTGATGCAGCCGACATCGTCCGCTTCGGACGCGATCTTTTTGTGCAACGCAGTCACGTGACCAATCGGATTGGAATTACCTGGCTCAGACGACATCTAGGAGAGCGGTATCGAGTTCACGAGATTAAGTTCCACGATCTTAATCCCATGCACATTGATGCATCGCTAGTACCACTTAGACCAGGACTAGCTTTGATTAACCCCGATCGCCCTCCTGTACAAAGCGAATTATTCAAGAAAGCAGGCTGGGATTTAGTAGAAGCAGCATTACCCACGACTCCCGATGACTGGAAGCTACCCATTGCGAGTAAGTGGATTAGCATGAATCTTCTCAGTCTAGATACAGAACGCGTGATTGTGGAACAGCAGGAAGAACCCACTCAAAAACTCTTGAAAGATTTGGGCTTTAAAGTTATTCCTGTGAATTTCCGCAACTTCTACACCTTTGGCGGGTCTTTCCACTGCGCCACCTGTGATATTCGTCGGGCTGGACAATTAGAAGAGTATGGATTTTCTGACTCCCTAGATATGGATGAACTCAATGAAACCGAACATTGAAACGATGATACGGCTAGACCTGAATGAAAACCCATATCCCTTACCTGCTTGTGTCAGGGAAGCTATCTATTCTGCTATAGACGACTGTAGTCGGTATCCTTTCGGGTTAGAAAATGGGATTATTCAAAAAATTGCTAACAAGTTCTCTGTTGCTGACTCAAATGTTCTATTAACGCAAGGAATTGATGAGGCGGTCGATCGACTGATCCAACAGTTTCATCAAATGCGCTTCGTTATTTTCAATCCAACCTTTGATGCTTATATATGGCGGATTAAAGTCAATCATCAAGACCATTGCATCATGAGTTTAGATGATAGCTTCAGGATAAACGAGTCATCTATTAAACATATCACACCCAAGGATTTCGTAATTTTAGCTAACCCTAACAACCCCACCGGGCATATTTTTGATGATGATACTATTCAAAAAGTTATGCAAAGATGTGGGAAGCTATTGATCGATGAAGCTTATATTGATTTTTCCAATCATGAAAGTTGGGTAACAAGACGACTGGAAAATATGTTTGTCTTTCGCTCATTTTCTAAAGCATTTGGACTAGCTGGTTTACGTCTTGGTTTTGTTGTGGGAGATGCAAATGCAGTGAGTGAAATGAGAGCGAGACAGTGGTGCTGTAATATTAGCTCCATTTCTATGAAAGTATTAGATAAGGCATTAGAAGATGATTATTACAAAATCAATGCTGCAAAAGTAATTCAAGAGCGAGAAAGAATGGTTGCAGCAATCGCAGGGTTAGGATTTGATGTTGTACCTACCCACACTAACTTTTTTCTTGTCAAAGATGAATCAAATCAATTGATGCGATACCTGCAAACCAAGCAACTACGTGTCAAGGATGCGGCTTTGTTTGGAATGTATGGCTACCTGAGAATTAGTTTGGGAGATCGTGAAAGTAATAATCTATTGTTAGCAGCTTTAAAGGAGTTTAATTTTTCTCATGTCTAGTAATTTAATTAGTAATGAATTTCTACCAGGCTTGGAAAAGTCTCTAGGTTATATCAGAGGCTTTGTCGCTAGCCAAGTGATTTATAGTTTTCTACAGGAAGGAATTTTTTCTCTGTTGGAAGATGGATTGGATATCAATGCGATCGCTCAAAAAAAGGGATTCGATTTTAATCTATTAAAAACTGTATTTGAATACTTAGCAGTGGAGGGAATTTTAGAGAAAAGCAACTCTGAAGGTGGTGAAGTTAATTTTCAAATTTCTAACTACGGTAAAAATATCAGCACCTACTATCAAGGATGGTTCAACTTATTGATCGGTGGTTATTCCCCGATCTTTGCTAATATCGCCAACATTATGAGACTGGGAACTAAGTACGTATCAAGGAATGGCAAATGGGTAGGGATTGGTGCGTGTCAAATTTCTCAAAATGATGTCTTTCCTTTGGCAAAGAAAATGATGGCAGAAATCAAGCCTAATGTCAAAACAATCGTTGATTACGGTTGCGGTAGCGCCTTGGGCTTGTGTGAGTTTTGCAACCAAAATCCAGATATTAAAGCAATTGGAGTTGAACCCGATCGAGGAGCATATCAAGCGGGACTTGATTTAGTTGCAGCTAAAAATTTGCAAGAGCGGATAACTTTGGTTAATAGTGCTGCTCTTGACCATGAAATTAATCAGGTTCCTGACTTTATTTTATTTTGGTTTGTCCTGCAAGAAATATATGGTCAGAATGGAGAAGCTGCTTTGATTGAGTTTATCAAAAATATTGGCGTTAATTTTCCTGATAGTTATCTGCATGTGATTGAAGTCGATTATGCAATTGACAATGAAGAAGTGATGAAATCTCCTCTGGGGCTAGGATTTTATAATCCCTATTTCCTCCTACATCCATTTACCAACCAAAAGCTCGTTTCAGATCAAAAATGGACTGAAATTTTTACTAATGCTGGTTTTGAGATTCTCAAAAAAGAAGCTGTTGATCCAAGAGTAGATCCTACGGGTTTGGTAATTGGATATGTATTAAAATACGCTGGAACTTAAGAGCGTCTTTTTTTTAAACGCACCAGGAACGCACAACATCAAAGAGAGTTAATTTTGAGCAAAGTCATGATTACACCTGTCTTATCCTCGGTTGAGGAATCTATTGATGTTCTGTTGGATGATTTTCTAGAACAGATGGCTCAACAGGTAGAATTTAATGCTGGTTACTCGGAAAATCTTGCTTTTGACTACAGCCGTTTGTGGCATTTTCTGCGATACAACATTAATAACGCAGGCGATCCTTTTATATATGACAGGTTTGTGAAGAGTCACGCCAAAGAGTTTGAACAGAAAAGTCTGCAATGGTTTGCTCAACTTTATGAACTACAAAACTATTGGGGATATGTCACGACTGGCGGGAGTGAAGGGAATATCTACGGTCTATTTTTAGGGCGAGAACGTTATCCAGATAGTGTTTTCTACGCCTCTAAGGATAGTCATTATTCTATTGTCAAAGCAGCTCGTTTACTCAGAATTCCTTACACTCCGATTGATTCTCAATTGAATGGCGAAATCGATTATGAGCAGCTAGAAAGGGAACTATCGGCGCATAGGTATGAAAGTGCTATCCTCAACCTGAATTTGGGAACCACAATGAAGGGAGCGATCGACAAGGTTGAGCGAGTTGTGGATATTTTAGAACGAGTTCGCATCACTCAGTTTCATCTCCACTGTGATGCTGCACTAGGAGGTATGTTACTTCCATTCATTGATGGCGCGCCCAAGATTAGCTTTCAAGACTATCCAATTGGTAGTATTGCGGTGAGCGGACATAAGTTTATCGGCTCTCCGATTCATTTTGGCATTGTTCTGACTCGGCGGGAGTATGTTCAAAAGATTGGCAAAAGAATCGAGTATTTGGGAACGGATGACACCACTATCACTGGCTCGCGTTGTGGTTTAAACGCTTTGTTTCTTTGGTACGCGATCGCCACCCGAGGACGGAAGTTTGCAACAGAAGTAGCAACCTGCTTAGAAAATGCCCAATATTTGCGCGATCGCCTAGAGCAAATCGGTTGCGATCCCCTACTCAACGACTTTTCAATTACAGTTGCTTTCAAGAAGCCTGCAGTTGAGATTTGCGACAAATGGCAACTTGCTATTGAAGGAAACTTAGCTCATGTTGTTGTCATGCAACATATTTCTACTCAAAAAATTAATGAGTTAATCGACGATTTATTGCAAGCTCAAGCTTGTTCTAAAAGGTATTAAAGATATGTCAGAAGAATCTTTTTTTTGGGACGCTCATTTCTATGATTGCTTCCATGCAGGTAAGCAGTTCTTCTTTATGTCTGAACGTACAGATATATCTTTATGGTTAGATCTAGCCAGCAAGTATGGAGATCCAATTCTGGAGCTTGGCTGCGGTACTGGTAGAACTGCTATCCCCTTAGCTGAAGCCGGATTTCAGGTGACGGGTATCGATATCTCAGACTCAATGCTAGAGTTTGCCAGACAGAAGTCTTCTCTGGTAAATTGGGTTAAGGGTGATATGTGCAATTTCGACTTAAACACGGAATTTTCTTTAATTACACTGCCATACTTTACCTTCAACATATTACTCGAATTAGAGGAAGCGGAATCTTGTTTGGCTTGTGTAAGACGACATCTCCAATCAGGGGGAAAATTTGCGATCGATCTTTTGAATCCCTACCCTAGATATCTAAATGATGTCGTCCATTTAGCCGGAAAAAGAATTCTAGATTGTATCTTTCCAAATCCTCAGGGCGGTGGAAGTATCATTGCCACCTCTACTCGCGAGTACGATGTAGAACACCAAATTGCCACTGAAAGATTATTCTATCACATTCCAGGCCGGGAAGAAGTTGTCGAGGACATCAAAATTCGCTTATATTTTCCCCAAGAGATTGAGATCTTACTCAAATACAATGGGTTTAAAGTTGAAAGCAAGTTTGGCGATTACCAAGGTAATCCATTTACCCCAGAATCGCTCCAACAAATTTTAATCTGCGAAGTGCGCTGATCGGTTCAAACCAAAAATGATGTCGCTAATTAGTGGGTATTGAATTCCTGTTGGTTCACATGGGATGAAGTACTGTTAAATACAACCTCTGTCTAACTTCTGCCTGTAGATACCGTTCCTGCAAAGGTTGCCACTGCTGCCACATCTGGTAGCGGTTGTCTGCTACTTTAGTAGCAATGGTGGGAAGCTGCACGTGAAAATCTGACTCGAAAATATCTGCAAGCCACTCACCCAATACCGTGCTATCTTGTATAGAGCCTAAGATATCTTGAATACTTTTTAGTTCTGCAATATACTTTGCGTAAGTTTCACCATACAAGCCTGTAAATAATTCCATCTGGTAGCGTATGCGTTTGGCCTGTTTGCGTAAACTATGAAGAATTTTGCCGTTAGTTGCTAATTCTTGTTCTACCTTTTCTGCTTGCCAATCTCGCCAGACGACAATTTCAGACTCCTTGAGTTGGGTCCCCAATAACCAACCCGGATGCAGTAAGAAATGACTTACCTCAGGTAAAAGTAAATCTGGTAATACTGCTTGCATGGGTAAAAATGCCAATGGTTGATAACTAGGTTCATCTAACCAGTCTTTTAATGACTGTTTTATAGCTTTATAACGCTCATCCTTCAACGTTGCTTGCACATCTATCAGTGCATGTTCGCGCTGTTTTTCTAAAGCATCCAAAGCTGTTCGCAGAGATTGCTGTTCTTTTTTGGGTATATCTGGTTGACAAAAGTTTTGCAAGGTTTCTTTTAATACATCTAAATCTCGGAGATTGCCAAGGCGACGTGCAATTTTACCAATATTTTTATCGCTCACTACCTTTGGTAAATCCACCGCTAACGCAAACCTACTCACAGCCGTGCGTAAGCGACGCATTCCCACTCGCATTTGATGTAGCGCTTCTGGATCTTTATCTTTTTTAACTTCTGTTTCCCATTTTAAGATTTTCTGGAAGTGTTTTTGAATTGCTGAGTAAGCGTATTGTCCTAAATTTTCCACTTGAGATTTTGCAGCCAATTTTAGGGAATTCGATATACTTTTATAGCTTTTGCTATTGTCCATACTGATTGAATCATCGCACTATTTCAAAGCCGGCACAGTTTATCTGTAACTCATTTGTGCAGCACTGAGTTTCTAAATACTATCATAATTACTGATTATAATTTATAGAAATAAACAAGATTGTTATGGAGTAAACAAGCGTAGCAATGATTTGAATTTTGATTTTTTTGTTTTTAACCCGTATTTTGTTAAATGTTCAAACTATTTCATATTTTTATGGAAACGAAGAGATGAAGAGTATTAAATCATACCTTGATAAAAACAGTGTTAAAATTAAATATTCCGTAGAGGCAGTGTCAAATGAAAAACTCATATTTGTTAAATCAAGTTTTGCTCACATTTACCGATAGTTTTACAGAACACCGAGAAGACCTATCAGCTGTAATGCTGACACCAGAAAAGCATTTGTGGCTTGGGTCAGACGAAACTTCGACTCTTGAACGTCTCTGTTGGATTGATGCCGAGAATTTTGGTAAGCATAAACAATTTCATATTAATGAATTTATTGACTTACCTGCACCTGAAGACGAAGAAATTGATATTGAGGGTATCGAATATAGCGATCGCTATCTCTGGTTTGTTGGTTCCCATAGCTGGAAACGCAAAAAACCCAAACCAGATAAATCGGATCCTCAAAATATCCACAGACTAGCCAAAGTTGAATCAGAACCAAATCGATATATTCTGGGACGTATTCCCCTTGTTAACGGTGAGTTGTGGAAAACTTACCCCCACCCTGAAAATGCAAATGTACGGTTAACTGCTGCTAAATTAGAAGTTACTCAGCAAGGGAACGTACTCATAGAAGCTTTGGCAAACGACCCTCACTTAGGTTGTTTTATCAAAGCAGAAATCCCTGGTAAAGATAATGGCTTTGATATAGAAGGGATAGCAGTATCTCAAAACCGCATTATCCTTGGTTTGCGCGGTCCGGTATTGCGGGGTTGGGCGATGATACTGGAAATAGAGGTAGAGCTTTCTCAAACAGGACTACTAACACTAAAGCCAATTACAGAGATGGGAGGCTTGTACAAAAAGCATTTTCTGTTCTTAAATGGCTTGGGAATTAGAGATTTGCATTTAGACGGAGAAGATTTATTCATCTTAGCAGGACCGACAATGGATTTGGATGGACCGGTGCAAGTGTATCGATTATCAGGTGGCGTTCACTGGCAAGAAGACGCTCTGCATTACCCAGAGTATTTACAAGATATTCCTTATGGAAATCGAAATGACCATGCTGAGGGCATAACATTATACCAAGATCTAGCCGGGATACCCTCGCTGTTGGTAGTTTATGACTCTCCCGCCAAAAATAGGCTAGTAGGTGAAACTGGTGCGATCGCCGATATATTTAAGCTGGGCCAGTAGAGATTTGTGGAGTAGTTGGTAGTTGGTAGTTGGTGGTTACTTGTTACAAACAACCAACAACAACCAACCAACAACAATCTTTTAAATATTTGTAGAAATTGCCCGGACCGGACAAGTAGGAATACACTGTTCACAAACTATACAACGCGATCGCGTGAATGTTAGTTTATAGCTTTCCGGATTCAGGGTTAAGGCTTCAGTTGGACAAACTCCAGTACACAAGCCGCAATGAACGCACAATTCTTCATCTATGACTATTTCTCCTAAGGTGTGAGAAACAGTGATATTCTGCGATCGCATCCACTCAATCGCAGCATCCAACTGATCTATATCCCCCGAAAGTTCTACTACCAACTTGCCTATTTGGTTTGGTGCTACTTGGGCGCGGATAATATTAGCAGCGACGTTAAAATCTTTTGCCAGTCGGTAGGTAACTGGCATTTGGACGGCACGTTTGGGAAAGGTGAGGGTAACTCGTTTTTTCACAGTTGGGGAAATGCTTTTGTATACGCCTGTTCTCTGTTTTAGCGCATGCAGGGATACTCATTGTAGAAAGGGTGTAAGGAATTGGGGATTGGGGAACTCACCGGCCCCACGACCACAGGAGTGGGGATTAGGGGCAATGGAGATTGGGAATAGGTGAAAATGATGAATGCTGAAAATTTCATAATTCATCATTCATAATTTTTATGCCCCTTGCCCCATGCCCTATACCCCTTCATCCTGCTGCCTTCTAAAATAAGACAGTAAACTGAAAGATAACGGTACTTAATAAGTTTTAATATATTTGTGATGGATACGGATTCACCTGTAAATTTTCCAGGCAAGTCGGAATCAACTGTTGGGGCGCGTGTCAGAAATTTTTTGATTGCAATCGTAGCGATCGCCCTTAGCGTTACCTTAGTTTTGGGAATGAGAACCGAGCAAAACTCGGCCTCTTTGGCTAAATTAGTACAACAATCTACACCCTTGGAAGTGGCAATGACAAACGGTAAGCCATCGCTTGTGGAATTTTATGCGGACTGGTGTACTGTTTGCCAGAAAATGGCGCCCGATCTAACCCAATTAGAGCAGCAGTATACAGACAAAATGAACTTTGTGATGTTGAATGTGGATAACACCAAATGGCTGCCAGAAATGCTGAAGTATCGGGTGGATGGTATTCCCCATTTTGTGTTTCTCAACCAAAATGGAGAAGTTCTTGCTCAAGCGATCGGCGATCAACCCCGCACAATTATGGCAAGTAACTTGGAAGCCTTGATTGGGGGTTCGCCTCTACCTTATGCTCAAGCTAGTGGACAAGTTTCCAAAGTTTCAACCTCAGTAGCACCAGTACCTAGCCAAGATGACCCCCGCAGTCATGGCAGCCAAGTAGTAAATTAGAATAGTGTTATACATAGCGCTGTATTCCAGGATATGAACAGCGCTTTTATCTGTCTCTACACTTAAATTAAGACAGTTAGTCCAGTCAGATTGTCCTTCAGTATTAACACTTTCTGACTGTGGTCGCAACATATACGGATGATGGTGAGCGATCGCCCTATTGCTCGGTTATCGGGTTTCCTGAAAAACAGAATCTGCTCGCAGCAATGCTTGAAAGCAAGAGTAATCAACAAAAAAACTTCTGTTGATATAACGTGGATATATCGAAAAAAGTCGATAGAATGGGGACATGGATACTAAAGACATTGACATCTTCAAAGTTCTTGCTAACGAAACCAGGCTACAAATCCTGCATTGGCTCAAGGAACCTGAAGTTCACTTTCCTTGCCAAGACGTAGACCCACGCACAGTCGGAGTTTGCGTCAGTAGCATTCAGAAAAAAACTGGTTTAGCCCAGTCTACAGTGTCCCACTATTTATCTATGCTGGAGGCGACAGGGCTGATTGTCTCAAGTCGTCAAGGACAATCTACTTACTATCGTCGTAATGAGGAAGCTTTTTCTCAGTTTGCAGCTCATGTTGCCACTGATTTATAAATAAAAGCAAATGTTACTCGCTTTTGGTTTATATTTTTGTTATATCGAAATTGTTCGATATCTCTAATATTCAATTTACTGTTATCGTATAAGAGCAACAGATAAGCGACAGCCTATTTGAGGAAAAAGGATGCTAGCAACCTATTTATTATTGTTAATTATTGGTTTGGCTACTATCTGGCTAGGACTCAAAGTACGTGAGGAGGTCTATCGCATCGCAGTTGTCTTCACTGGAGGAATGGTGCTAGTAATGGGGTTTGTATTAGCTCCATCAGCCGTGCAGATAGGAGTTGTACTGCTTCTGTTGGGACTGTATCAACTATATGCTCCACAGCCAAGATTTTAGGATCTTTAATAACCGCTAGAAATTTACTTTTCCAATCCAAATAAACTTTCTATATTGTTGTCACAAAAAATCCAATTTTTGGTGTCTTGGTGACTTAGTGGTTAAATTTACCTTGTCTTCAGCTGCGAAGTGTCTGCATCCTGGGCTTTGTCACTAATACCTAGTGCTCAATTCACACTGCAGGAATATCACAACTACCAAGACACGTTTACTATCTAAACCATCGCTACATTAGAAGATGAACAAAGATTGCAATTAGCCTAAACATGAGTGTAAACACGACTATTACAGATAATCCTTTATTAAAAGGCACTGGCTTACCTGATTTTACCAGCATCAAACCAGAGCATGTAGTGCCAGGGTTTAAGCAATTACTGGCAGAATTAGAGCAAGAATTAACCAAAATAGAAGCTAATTTACAGCCGACTTGGGAAGGTTTAGTAGAACCTCTAGAAAAACTAACAGAACGCCTGAACTGGAGTTGGGGTGTAGTGAACCACCTAATGGGTGTAAAAAATAGCCCCCAACTGCGAGAAGCCCATGAAACTGTACAGCCGCAAGTAGTACAGTTTTCTAACAAACTCAGCCAAAGTCAACCAATTTACAATGCTTTGAAAGCACTGCGTGCTAGTGATACTTGGGATACTTTAGACTCTGCCCAAAAGCGTATTGTCGAAGCTGCAATCCGAGATGCAGAACTATCTGGAGTTGGCTTGCAAGGTGAAGCGCGCGAACGCTTCAACGCTATTCAGATGGAGTTAGCCGAACTTTCTACCAAGTTCTCTAACAATGTCCTGGATGCAACAAAAGCCTTTAGCCTGATGCTGACAAAGAAAGAAGAAGTAGACGGTTTACCCCCAAGTTTGCTTAGTTTAGCAGCACAAGCAGCCCGAGATGCCGGGGAAGAAAACGCCACCCCAGAAAAAGGTCCTTGGTGCATCACTTTAGATTTACCCAGTTACTATCCTTTTATGCAGTACAGCACTAGGCGCGACTTGCGGGAGGTGCTTTACAAAGCTTATATTACCCGCGCATCTTCGGGAAACCTGGATAATAACCCGTTAATAGAACGTGTTTTGGAGCTGCGTCAAGAACTGGCGGAGTTACTCGGTTACAAAACCTATGCGGAAGTCAGCTTAGCCAGTAAAATGGCTCCCAGTGTCGAGGCTGTGGAAAAACTATTAGAAGAACTGCGCCGCGCCAGTTACGATGCAGCCCTCAAGGAATTGGCTGAATTGAAAGCTTTTGCTGTCAACAAGGGAGCAGCGGAAGCAGATGATTTAAGACATTGGGATATCCCTTTTTGGGCTGAACGCCAGCGGGAAGAAAAATTTGCTTTCACAGCAGAAGAATTGCGTCCTTACTTTCCGCTTCCGCAAGTGCTGGATGGTTTATTCGGGTTGGTGAAGCGGTTGTTCGGTGTTACAGTTACCCCTGCTGATGGTCAAGCACCAGTTTGGCATGAGGATGTGCGCTATTTCCAAATTGCTGACGAAACAGGTAGCGCGATCGCCTATTTTTATTTAGACCCCTACAGCCGTCCCGCGGAAAAGCGCGGCGGAGCATGGATGGATATCTGCATTAACCGGGGCAAAGTCATTGAAAATGGAGTCAAGAAAACCCGTTTACCCGTAGCGTATCTAGTGTGTAACCAAACGCCACCAGTTGATGGCAAACCCAGCTTGATGACTTTTGCGGAAGTAGAAACTTTATTCCACGAGTTTGGTCATGGTTTGCATCATATGCTGACTAAGGTAGATTATTCCGCGGCAGCAGGTATTAATAATGTCGAATGGGATGCTGTAGAATTACCTAGTCAGTTCATGGAAAACTGGTGCTACGATCGCGCTACTTTATTTGGTATGGCAAAGCATTACGAAACCGGTGAGCCTCTGCCAGAACATTATTACCAAAAGCTGCTGGCTGCCAAGAATTACATGAGTGGTAGTGCAACTTTGCGACAAGTACACTTTAGCCTTCTGGATCTAGAACTGCACTACCGCTATCGTCCTGGTGGTAATGAAACTCCTAAGGATGTGCGCGATCGCATCGCCAAGACAACCACTGTCATGCCACCATTACCTGAAGATTCATTCCTATGTGCTTTTGGACACATTTTTGCGGGTGGGTATGCAGCAGGCTACTACAGCTACAAATGGGCGGAAGTATTAAGCGCAGATGCTTTTGCTGCATTTGAAGAAGTTGGTTTAGAAAATGAACAAGCTGTCAAAGCTATAGGTAAGCGCTACCGCGATACAGTCTTAGCCCTTGGCGGTAGCAAGCATCCAATGGAAGTGTTTAAAACATTCCGGGGTCGTGAACCCAGTACCGAACCGTTGCTCAGACACAATGGTTTAGTGGCTGCAGCTTAAAATTTATTGATGGAGTAATGGGGGTGATTTGATGATGGGGTGAACTTAGAATTCAACTCTCCCCATCTCTCAACCTCCCCACCGACTACTTGGGTGGGAACAGCTAGGTAGAGCCATGTTCTGAAAGTTTGCCGTCTTGGCTTTTAGAATTACTTCTGTGCAGCTTAATCATGATGGCGATCGCGCAGTTGCTGAGGGTAGAAGGCAATTTTGGATTTTGGATTAAATTTAAAATCTAAAATCTCACGAATTTATTTGTGGGGATGCTACAAGTGGCTTGCCTGCGATCGTAATAAGTGCCTTTTTAAGTGATTTAACATAGTTTGATTTATTGCCACTGCCTTACTTAATGAAAGCTATATTTGATAGCAGCCTCAGCTATGTAGAAAAACATTTAATAGCATCTTTAAAATTTATTAATCACAAAAAATCGAATTTACATTGCTTTTTTGCCTCTCTTTGCAATACTTAACTCAATATTAATTAAAAAGAGTAAACATAGATTAAAACTAATAAAATTCATAATCATTCGTTAAGATTATCGTGCAAAATTGAGAGTAAGCTGAGTGATTAGAAGCCTAAGTGCAAAGTTTTTCACTAGGCTCAAATAAAAATAACAGTCATTGTGTTATTTGTCCTACGTCATTTGTCATTTGTACGATTACTAATGACTAATGACTGATAACCAATGACCCGGTTATTGAGCAAGGCGGTGAAAGTCAGAGCTTAGCCAAATTCATAGAGAGCAAAAAACCAAACTACTAAGGCGTAACGATGATACAAAACATTTTGCTGGCTGTCTCCGGATTGGGACACGCGGAAGAAATGCTAAAAACTTTGGAGGATGTGCCATCAATTCAAAGGGCAAAAGTTACAGTTTTGCACGTGGTTCCGCCACAAAGCACCGCCGAATCCATGACAGCTAAGTGGGAAGAAGGTGGCAAAATTCTGGCAAATGCTATCCAGTATTTAGGCTTAAATCCTAGCCAAGTCTCTTCTATTTTGCGGCAAGGCGAGCCTAAAGACGTAGTTTGCCAAGTAGCAGATGAAATCGATGCAGACTTAATTATTATGGGTTCTCGTGGACTCAAGCGGCTGCAATCGATTTTAGCGAACTCAGTAAGTCAGTATGTTTTCCAATTGTCTTCTCGCCCCATGTTGCTGGTCAAAGATGACATTTATGTCAAAAAAATCAAGCGCATTATGGTGGCGATGGATAATTCTGACGCCTCAAAATACTGTTTGGATTTAGCTTTGTTTTTGATTCGAGATATCAAGGGAGGGGAGTTAATTCTTTCGCATGTAATCACAGATTTAGGAGGTGAATCTGCTGCATCAACAACTCAGGTTAGTCCCGAACAGCATCCTGTTTTAGCAGCAGCAGCAGCAGAAGCGAGAAAGCAAGGCGTGCAACCTCGTTGTGTTCTCAGTATGGGTAAACCAGGTGAAAAAATTTGTCGCTTGGCAGAAGAGTTGAATGTAGATCTTTTGTTACTTGGTTCTCCGGATCGGCGTCCTTCCATTGCTAAAAGTTTTGTAGATCTAGATCGACTTTTAGGTGCTTCTTTGTCCGATTACGTGAGAATCAATGCTACTTGCCCAGTTTTGTTAGCACGAACTGCAGCTTAAGGTTACTCGCTATTTTACACTTCTTAATAAAAACCCTTACACCTGTTAGTGTAAGGGTTTATTATTTTTATACACGAAACACAGAAAGATTTAAGTATTTTTTTTACCTTCGCGACTAGCTGTTTGGATATAAAGAATGATCAAAAAAACGGCGGGGACCAGCACAAACAGAATGCTAGCTACAAACCCCAGTTCATTAACCTGCATAGCAAGAAAGCCTCTCTTAGATTCCAGTCAACACTTTTAGGATACCATCATCACGGCGCGACCGAGTTATTTATCCTTTGTCATTTGTCAGCAATTTTAATCAGGTTTTGTGACTACACTCACCGGACCGTTCACTAAGGTTTGACAAGCCAGGCGGTAATTTGCTGGCTTTTTCTTTAAAAAACGATTCTCTACATCTGTAGGAGGCGAAAGATTTTCTTTTCCTTCAACAATCTCAACAATACAGGTGCCACACTGACCGTAGCCACCACAATTCATCATTTTTCCCCAAATTTTATAGATGTCAATACCATTTTCTAAAGCTTTTTGCCGCAGGTTGGCACCATTCGCAGCTATGACTTCTTGATTCTCTTTTACGAATTTGATGTTACCCATAGCTTATTCCTCGTTGACTGTTTTTATCGGGGCGTTGCTTAATCGATGTATGATGCAGAATTTGGTGTGATTTCAAAACCCCTTTGCCAAACGCGTACGCTGCAGGCGTTCGGTTACAGTAATTTCGCGTCTGGTACACTTGGGTTCATACCTCAAATCAGCAACACCTGTATTTAACTTGCTGAAATACTTTTCTTTTTATATTAGTTCACAAGAATTATAACAAAATATTAATAAATATATAATTTTGAAAACAAAAGTTCGACAAAAATTAAGACAGGCAAAATGCCTGTCTCTTCAAAGATATTATAGATTGACTAACTTACCTGAAACCCACGGCTGCTTGCCAAACAAAAGCCAACAGCAAGAAAAATACAGGAATGATTGGGAGAACATCTACCAAAGGGTCAAAAATTTGGAATGCTTCAGGCAATTTTGCTAATAGTAGTGCTGTTTCCATTTTTATTTAAATCCACCTATCCAACACAGCTTTCAGAATTGAGAAATATCTTAACATGCATTGGTCATTAGTCATTAGTCATTTGTTGGTGGTTGGTGATTAGTAGTTAGTGGTTGGTAGTTATTCTCCCACTGTTCATGACCTCATTTCCTGAGAAATGAGCCACTTACCAAATTCTGCAACGAAGGTATCGTTCAATATCGCCTCTCTTATCCTTTGAGTAAAGCGAATCAATTCGGTGATATTGTGGATGCTCAGTAAGGTATACGCCAAAATTTCTTGCGATCGCACTAAATGAGAGATGTAAGCACGGGTGAAGTTTTGGCAGGTATAGCAAGGACAAGTTTCATCTAAAGGCGTAAAATCTTCACGAAACTTAGCATTTTTTAAATTCCAGCGCTCGCCCTGCACCATCGCCGTACCGTGTCTAGCCCAGCGAGTAGGAATAACGCAATCAAATAGATCTACACCAGAGGCGATCGCAATTACCATTTCCTGATAAGTACCTACACCCATCAAATAACGCGGCTTGTGGTGTGGTAGTAGTGGTGCTGTCGCCTGCACAATTTTATGAATTAGTTCCGGTTCTTCACCCACACTCACACCACCAATGGCATATCCCGGTAGATCTAACTTTGCCAATGCTTCCACCGCCTGACAACGCAAATCCAGATACACTCCACCCTGGACGATACCAAACAACGCTTGCTCCTCAGGGCGTTGATGTGCTGACATACAGCGTAAAAGCCATCGATAAGTCCGCTCTGTAGCTGTTTCCACCTCTTGGCGGCTAGCTGTTGCAGGTGGACATTCATCAAAGGCCATAATCACATCCGCCCCCAGCATATTCTGAATTTCGATAGATCTTTCTGGCGTCAACTTAATAATTTGACCGTCGTGAGGTGAGCGAAATGTCACACCTTCTTCAGAAATTTTACGCATTTCGCTGAGGCTGAAGACCTGAAACCCACCAGAATCGGTGAGCATCGGTCCTTTCCAGCCCATAAATTTATGCAGTCCTCCACCTGCAGCCACAATTGCTTCCCCTGGCTGCAAGTGCAGGTGGTAGGTATTGGATAATATCATCTGTGCCCCTGTTTCCTGAAGTTGAGCAGGGGTTAAGGTTTTGACATTTGCCAGTGTCCCCACTGGCATAAAACGAGGGGTTTCAACCAGGCCGTGAGGAGTGAAGAACACCCCAGCCCGTGCTTTTGTCTGGCTACAGCAAGCAAGACATTGGAAAGAAAAATTTGCGCTCAAGACAGAAGTAACCGTTTATATTTAGGCTAAGTTTAGTGAACTCAATTAAAAATAACTATAGCTTGACCTCTCCATCTTCTACCGCCTCCAGAGCTTTCAGCGTCACCAGAGTTGCTTGGGTTAATCCTGTAACGCTCTTAATCTTAATAGGGAAGTTTTTCGGTATTCTCCTGTCTGGACATTCCACAACTTAATGGTCTCACCTACGCTGCCACTGACCAAGGTGCGATCGAACATCACAACTAAAAGCAACTGATCGTATCCAAAAGCTTTTGTCATGTCACTGGCAAATCAAAGGATATGATGCGCAGTTTTGGTAGAATTTAGGCATCATTATCATTTGATAGATACTGTTGAAGATAAATGGCCTATCTTTTTTTACCGTAAAACGGTCAGACTTCCTTATTTCTGGTACTTAAACTCCTTTGTCACCCCTTTAGATCTCGAAGTCAATATCCAGTAATCAACTCACACCAGACAGAAAAGAACTATGCTAAAAATCTTAATGGCTAGTGCATTAGTTCTGGCTGTAGCATCACCCGTCAAAGCCCACGTAAAACCTGGAATGGTAGCAACGGAACGCTTAGCGACAAGGGAACGCTATTATGCCCGCGTCTGCACTCGTGACCGATATAGTCGCCTGAATCTGCGGACTGGCCCGGGACAGGATTATGACATTATTATGAAAATTCCCAATGGAAGTACTGTGGTCTTACTTTACAGAAAGCACAGCTATGATGGTTTCTATTGGTGGAAAATTCGATATATGGGCAACCAAGGTTGGGTACGAGCCGATTATCTCTGTGGTGCTTACTAAACTTAAATCAAGCAGTCAGTATAGACTAGCAGACCGAACGGGTTGTGTTGCAAAAACTTGCAAAAGACAAAGGTACTGTCTGAATCAGAACTAGTTATGCGGTAACTCCAAAAATTTGAGCAGCAAATTTTACTTGAGCAGTGATGTCTGCCTTTTTCACTCCTTTAAATTGTCCCTTGCGAATTATATTCATCGTTTCGGCGTTGCTGAATCGCGCTATGAATTCGGATGAACAGACGCGATATATCGCGTCTGGTCAATGGTTTTGGTATTACGCAAAATAATTTTCATACATGAAATCAGCAACGCCTCGTTTCATATCTCCTCATCAATCAAATCGGATGACTATATTTTAAAGATCTGACGATATACTCCACTTGATTACAATTGCAACTGCGGGCTTTGCTTCCGCTTTTTTCTTCAACGCGATCGCACATCAAAACAGTGGGTTGCTTCCACCAACCCACTTTTGACTCATTCTCAGTATTCTCTCGGTCAAATAGTTCTTTATATTACTCTCTTCATCTTTATTTACTTAGGGCGTTGCACATCTCGTGGGATTATCTATCTTGATTGAAAGATGCTAAAATTTCCAATCTTAATTCATATATTTCACCCTGGTGAGGATATAGTCTTAAAGCGAATTCACAAGTGTTTAAAGCCTCTTGATACCTTCCTAGTTTTGCTAAAATCAAAGCTTTCTGATAATAAGGATGGATAGCATAGGAAGCATCAGGATTTAAGTTTAATGAATTTTGAAAAGATTCCAACGCTTCTTCTAGTTGTCCTTGAGCATAAAATATATCACCTTTGAGCTGATATATGAGCGCGAGATCAGACAAGTCAGGGTTGAGATTTATCGCTAAATCACAACTTTGTAGTGCTTCTGAGAATCTTTCTAAAAAATAGAGACAAGCAGCTTTATTTTGATGAATCGCTGGGGAGAATGGAAATAATTTCTGAGCTTGTTCAAGATTAGCTAAAGCTTCAACAAATCTTCGTTGTCTAATCAGTTCCATCCCCTTTTGATTATAGTTTTCAGCTCTTTGAGGATCGACAGCTATTCGCACTGTTGTTTGGTCAATAATCTCTTGCAGTGGTGCCTGTATACCTCCCCATATTAGTGTTGGTGATGGAGGTAACCAAACATAGCCTTGTATAAAGGATTCAAACTTTGAGGGCGATCCCACTTGCTGCCAAAGGATTTCAGATAATAAAAACCCGACTTTAAGCACATAAACAAAAGTAGGTATGCTGAATTGATTGGAAGATCTTGAAGAAATCAGGTAATCGTAGGTTGCCCTATAGTTACTACTAGCATCAGTCAGTAAGTGATTTAAGTCGCCTTCCCCAATTTCCCCTATAAAAGCATATCGAAAAGCAGGAGCTGACTTTAAATGCTCTCGCAAAAAGGTTTGCAGTTCCAAAATCTGAAAATACCGATAATTAGCTTCTTGTCTGTTAACAGGAGTCCAGTTTATCGAATTTACAGACAAGGTACACCACCAGTTACCCTCACAGTCGTGCTTAATC
>JANZYY010000120.1 GCA_026419705.1 Fischerella sp. | reverse complement strand
GTTGGACGTGCGTGAACCACAAGAAGTGGCGATCGCAAGAATTGAGGGCTTTGTCAACTTTCCTTTGAGTGAATTTGCTGACTGGGCAAATGAAATCCACACCTGCTTAAATCCCCATGCTGAAACCCTTGTGCTATGTCATCATGGCATTCGCTCTGCCCAAATGTGCCAGTGGCTTATGTCTCAAGGATTTACCAATGTTAAAAATATTGCTGGCGGTATTGATGCCTACTCAACCTTAGTTGACCCTTCAATTCCTGTGTATTAGGTCGGACTGGCACATCAAACTGCTTTTGCTTCTCTAAACTCAAGACAACACAAATTCAAAGTTTGGGACTGGTGCGAACGTTTTGTCCACCTTGTCTATCTCGTTATTTACAAAATCCAGCAAATTAGTATTCATCAGTACAGCTTCATCGCAAACTTTTATGAAAATATACATAATTAAGACCGTGAGGGATTTCATTCCTTATTTGCTTTGCTTGAAACTGTAAACCTATACAAAATATACTTTGACTAGAAGTAAAACAGTCAATATTGTTGTTACGTATTTCTAGATACGTCAATAATTTGCAATTTTGCTTAACTATTATTAACACTTTTTGTTGGTCTCAATAAAAATTTGCTTTTTTCAAAAATTAATTAAAATTTTGCTTCGGTAAACATTAGCTATGCAAGTTCAGCTAACAAATCGACAACAACACGTGCTTTGGGCAACAGTACGTCACTATATTGCCACAGCAGAGCCTGTTGGTTCTAAAGCTCTGGTTGAAGAGTTCAATTTGGGTGTTAGCTCAGCAACGATCCGCAATGTGATGGGAATGTTGGAAAAAGCCGGGTTACTTTACCAACCCCATACTTCTGCTGGACGAGTACCTTCAGATTCTGGCTATCGTATTTATGTTGACCAGTTGATTACACCTTCTGAGACTTTAGCCAGAAAAGTAGAAGAAGCACTGCAAAGCCGGCTGAACTGGGAAGATAGAAGTTTAGAAGCCTTACTGCAAGGAGCAGCCCAAATTTTGGCAACCTTAAGTGGCTGCATCAGCTTAATAACCATGCCCCAAAATGTTAGTGCGCTGTTACGACATCTGCAACTAGTGCAAATAGACTCGGGAAAAGTAATGCTGATTGTGGTGACAGATAGCTATGAAACACATTCAGTGTTAATGGATTTACCACCAACACGCAAAGAAACACAGCTAGATCCAGAAGTAATAGATCGTGAATTGCAGATTGTTTCTAACTTTTTAAATAGTCGCTTGCGGGGGCGCAGTCTGTTAGAGTTGACTAACCTTGACTGGAGCGATCTGGATCGGGAGTTTCAGCACTATGGTGAATATTTGAAAAATTCACTGGCGGAATTTAGCCGTCGCAGTTTCACACCGGGGGCTACTCAAATTATGATTCGCGGTATGGCAGAAGTTTTGCGTCAGCCGGAATTTTCGCAACTACAACAAGTGCAAACAATCATCCAGCTGTTGGAGGAAGAACAAGAACAACTGTGGCAATTAATATTTGAGGAGCCAGAAGTGGAAGAAGTGGGTAAACCACGGGTAACAGTGAGAATTGGTTCTGAAAACCCTCTCGAACCAATACGCAACTGTAGCTTGATTTCTTCTACCTATCGTCGTGGTTCCGTACAGGTAGGAAGTGTGGGGGTTTTGGGTCCAACACGTCTAGACTATGAAGGAGCGATCGCTGTTGTCGCGGCTGCTGCTGATTATTTATCGGAAGCTTTGAGCTATTTAAATCCCTGATGAGAAAAATCGGCTTTGGATTGGTATGGCTGGGATTTATTGCCTATGCTTTTTTGTTTGCACCTCCCAATCAACCTGATACATTCGAGTTAATTAAAAATCTTGCCACTGGTCAGTGGCAAGGCATAAATCCCCTTGTCGTTGGATTATTCAATATCATGGGCATCTGGCCTGTAATTTACAGTGCAGTCATGCTTATTGATGGTAGAGGACAAAAGATTCCGGCTTGGTTGTTTGCTGCTGTATCTTTTGCAGTAGGGGCGTTTGCCATTTTGCCCTACTTAGCCCTACGTGAACCAAACACACAATTTTCTGGCGAAAAGAATACCCCGATCAAGTTACTTGATTCTCGCTGGATTGGTGTTGTTTTAACCACAGGGACAGCTATTTTAGTTGGCTATAGTTTAGGGCGAGGAGATTGGGGTGATTTTGTGCAACAGTGGCAAACTAGCCGCTTTATCCATGTGATGAGCTGGGATTTTGTTTTGCTTTGTCTATTATTCCCTACCTTGGTTGGAGATGATATGGCACGTCGCGGTTGGAAGAATCCTTGGTTGTGGTTGGTAACATTTATTCCGTTGTTCGGTCCCTTAATTTATTTGTGCGTACGTCCGCCCATACCAGAATCCACAGTTCAGACTGGGAAGTCAATCTAAACCTAAACGCATTGCGATCGCTGTTATGTAATACCTGAAACCATATGCAAACGGCCTCAACCCCCCGTGGAAAGCCAGGATCTTTTCATTCTAAAAAGGAAAAATCTAAATTTCTCCAACCTCTGAAATTCTTTGTGCTCTTTGCGTTCTTTGTGGTTAGTTTATACAGATATTTTCTAGTTGGCAAGGGATGAATCTATTTTTTCTCCAGAGAATGAAACAGTCCTGCCCTTGGGAAGCAGGGCTAATTCATTGTTATCAAAGAAAATACAGAACTGCACTTCCCCGATTTTACCTTTGATTTTGAAAAAAGAATGCAACAAATGCGTACTGTAGAGATGTGCTGTTTGAAGCGTCTCTACGTTGATGGGTAGTAACGAGGGTGGTGGACTGCTGCAGTCTCCTTTCTCTGACAGGAATAATTCACATCAGCCATTAATTCCAATGCAGGACTTTTTCCTTAACTATATTTCGACCATCACGCGAAACTTTTAATAATTTGCGGGTGAGAAGGTAACGGATATCACCATTTACAGCCACATAGTGACTATCTTCTACATTTCTATGAGAATATTTTTGCAATGGAAGAGCAATTCTGTTATTCCCATTTCTAGCAACAGCTACATAACTATCAGGAACTTGTCTACCACAAATATACACAATAAAGTTTTTGGTTTCTGCCTCCACAAAGGTAGTATTACCGTCAGGACAACCCCTCGCTAAGGGTTGACCGTCAGCGGCGATCGCACGATTCACTTTTTCTCTAAAAACAAAGCGATCGCGCCTATTTACTTTCATGACTACTAATTCATAAGGTGTTACCGAATATGTAACTTCACCTTTTGTCGCAAGATAAGTTTCACCGATTTTGTTACTTACAGGAATTGTAGTTTTACTACTTCCATTTTTAGGAAAACGTACGTAGTATCCAAGAGGGTTTTTTTGATTCCCCCTACAAATAAACACATAATGCTTGTCCGTCTCAAAACTACGCGTTGGTAGCAATTCGGCAGAAGGGCAAACTTTTTGTTGAGCAAGTTGTACTAGGTTATTACTTGGTTTGTTTACTGATGCAGCCTCTGTGTTTACTTGTTCTTCAGCCTTTACCAAGGGTATGAAGAACAATAGGCAAGTCATACTCGCAAAGGCTAATTTAAAATTTGCTTTGTGATGAAATACAGATTGTAAAAAATTCATGTTTTTAAAGTTTTTTAGTTAAGATTTTGATCCTCCTAGCCATTGCTTAGGAATGGAGGAACTAGAGTTTTTAAATCGCTTTTGGCAAACGAGATTTAGGCGAACTCCGAAGATTGAATTGTATTAACTGAACTGTATTGCAATAAAATTTGCACCGCAGACAATGATTCTGTGGTGTGAAATTTTCAGTGTTTTAACGGAGTAAAAACTGAAATTATTATCCTATGAGAAAAATGCCCAGTACAACTAAAAGTCCTGGACTTTGATGTTTTTTTAAAAAAGTAATTGCTAAATAAAATTATTGTTATGACTGTTAGTAGTTAATGGTTAGTGGTTAGTAGTTAGTAGTTAGTAGTTAGTGATTGGTTGTTGGTGGTTGGTGGGAACTACTGACGACTGTTGACTTATTTAGATTCACATTCCTGTCTAGTGATATGGTGGCGATAGCGAAACATTGCTTCTAGTTGCAGCTGTACTAACCAACCACCCAGAAATTCAATTGTTTGTCCACCAGGCAAAGAAAAGGAAATCTCGTCAGTTAATCTGGTTTTGCCATTTTCAGGCTCAAAATGATGTCGATGTATCCAATGATCAAAAGGCCCGGATATCTGTTCATCAGTGAACAGGCGATATTCTTCATATTCGGTGTGACGTGCTAACCAACGCAAGGGCAATGGTCCAAGAAAAAGGCGAAACTCGGTAACAGCACCCAAACCCAATCCTCCCTCCCGACGAACTACTTGTACTGGTTGCCAAGGGGGGGTAAGCAGTTGCAAAACATCTGGTCTTTCGTGAAATCGCCAAACTACTTCTACTGGTGCATTAATCACTGAGGAGTACTTAAAGTCCAGCATTGAGACAAACCTCAAATTCAGCCTTCGTATTCACTATCAATCTCGATGACACGTATATACAAAATATGGGGACGACAGTAAACTTGGCAATCTTCTAGGTAAGATTGCTGTCCTTCCCCAATCAAGTCAATAAAAGTTAAATTTGCTTCCCCACAATCAGCGCAGTGATACTCTGCTGTCTTTTGCATCGAAACTAATTCTCTATTTCAGTTTCAAGAGTCTATTATTTTAGCGGCTGTGGTTCCTTCACAGATGATTTGAATTGATTGGTTGCATCTGCCAAGTGCTTTAGTAGTGTAGACTGTGGTAAGGGACCTTGTAAGTGATTCCAAGGCAACAGTTGCTCTGTTGACCAGTCAGCGTAAACGTAGAAATCTAAATCCGGGAGTGTTCCCTTGAGTTCTTTAAAAGCACGCTTGTAGCTACCTAAAGAATCGCCAAAGTTGCGGGTAAGTTCCAAAAGTTTTGACAATCGGCGATCGCCCCTTGATAATAGAGCCTGAATGATAGACCAATTATAACTTTCTGGGCGAAAGTCTATTCCTTGGGGCTGTAGCTGTTTTTGTAATAATTGCAACCGCTTTTGTGCTTGCCGATTCACCCCCAACCACTGAAATGGTGTATGTGACTTTGGTACAAAAGTACTGCATCCCAGTGTTAACCGCAAGCCAGGAGCAGCTTTTTTTATATCGCGCATCATTTTCACGGTAGCATCTAAATCCTCTGGTTCTTCACCGGGAATTCCCACCATCCCATAGAGTTTTAAACCTGTTAATCCTCCAGCCCTCGCATTTACCGCAGCTTGGATAATTTCATCGTTGTGCAGCTTTTTGTTAATAATTTGCCGCAATCTCTCCGAACCACTTTCTACGGCGATGGTGAGGGATTTAGTATCTCGCTTTGCCAAAGTTTTTGCTAGCTGCACCGTTACAGTATTGGTTCGCACTGAAGCAATGCTAAGACGAACGTCGTCGTACTTTGGCTGACTAATATAATCTAATAATTTCTCGAATTCTGGATGCTGAGTAACTGAAGCTCCTAATAACCCTAGTCGATTTGTGACTTTTAGACCTCTTTCAATTGCCGGAATTAACGAACCTTCTAAACTTGCAGTTCTAAAAGGCAAATTAAGATAACTCGCCAAACAGAAACGGCACATTTCTGGACAACTTCTCACCACTTCCACCATGTAAATATTTTCCCAAGCTGCTTTTTCAGTTACTACCGTTGATGCTGATAAGATGTTGCCTCTATAAGTTTGCTTTTGTACTACAGCGGGAATTTCTGGTGAAATAGGATTGATTGACTTAATCGCACCATCGACATCGTGGTATTCCACCTCATACAAACCAGGAACATAAATTCCTGGTACTTGTGCAAGTGCTTTTAGTTGAGTTTGTCTGTCAGCATTTCTCACTGCTTTATATGCATTGATAAAATTATCCAGCAGGTTTTCCCCATCCCCCAATAAAATCACATCGAAAAAATCTGCGAAGGGTTCGGGGTTAGCTGTCAAGACAGGTCCGCCACCAAAAACTATAGGATGATGTTCTTTACGAGCAATTGCTCGAATAGGAATTTCCAGAGATTCCAATAAATTTAAAATATTCACATAATCCAATTCCCACGACATCGAAAAACCAAGTAATTCAGGTTGTCTTGGCAATTGCTCGTGAATATCGGTGAAGAGGCGACTCACCTGCACATCCCCACGCATCGCCAAAGTCGCCCACACCACCTGATAGCCAAGGCTAGTGATACCCACACTATACTCATTAGGAAAGGCGAAGATAGTGGGAATAGCATTGCTGTCAGGAGTAGCAGGAGTAAATAGAAGGCGTTCAGCAGCGAATACAGATGATGTCACAGATGTTTTTTAGGGAATAGAGAATCAGGTTTGGGGGATAGAAAAACTATGAGTCCCCTGTGTTGCTATCTATATTTAATTTTAAGCCATAAAATTATCAGATTCAAAATTAAAATAACAAAATTGGCAATAATAATAGCTAGATCGTGACGGAAAATTCCATATAATAACCATAAAAAAATACCAATTATAAAAATAATCAGCATCGTGTATGAAACATCTTTAGCTGATTTCGTCTGCCATGTTTTCATCATCTGCGGCAAAAAAGCAAATGTGGTAAAACTAGCAGCAACTAATCCTAAAATTGTAATCAAGTCCATTGGATGCAACCCTTAAAAATTTTAGATTCAATTCCAGCCCTTTCAAGCTGTAAATCTAGCAAATAGTGTCTTCGTGTTTAAAAAATATTTTTTCACCACAAAAACACAAAGTAGATATTTCGCTACTTTCTGCCGACTCTTTAAGAGTAAAAATTATCTTGACAAACTCCGTATTTTCTACAACACCCGACACTGCCCATGATGCCGCAATAAGTGATCGCACAGCACTAGCGCTACCATCGCCTCTACCATTGGAACTGCGCGCGGTAACACACAAGGGTCGTGACGTCCTTTGCCTGCTAAGATTGTTTCTTCACCCTTATTAGTTACTGTTTTCTGCTCTTTTCTAATCGTTGCTGTTGGTTTAAATGCTGCACGAATAATAATATTTTCGCCGTTAGAAATTCCGCCTTGAATTCCGCCGGAACGGTTGGTGCGGGTACGGATTTCGCCGCCTTCATCAATATAAAATTCATCGTTATGTTCAAAGCCAGTTAGTAGGGTTCCTGCAAAACCAGAACCAATTTCAAATCCTTTGCTAGCAGGGAGAGACATTACTGCTTTGGCTAGATCTGCTTCTAATTTATCGAAAACTGGATCGCCTAAACCTTTGGGTACATTTCGCGCTACACATTCCACCACGCCACCGATAGAATTACCTTCCCGCCGGATTTGTTCGATTAATTCAATCATCCGTTCGGCGCATTCTGCATCGGGACAGCGGACAATATTGTTTTCAACTTGTTCTAAAGTAACGATGTTGGGGTCAATGATGGCTTCTAAATCTTTGATGCGCTTGACGTAAGCGATGATTTCTATACCTGCAATTTGACGAAGGATTTTTTTGGCGATCGCCCCTGCTGCTACTCTACCGATTGTCTCTCGTGCCGACGATCTGCCGCCACCCTGCCAGTTGCGAATGCCATATTTGGCATCATAAGTTGCATCAGCGTGGGATGGGCGATATTTCATCGCCATTTCATCATAATCTTGGGGGCGAGTGTCTTTGTTGCGTACTAAAATGGCGATCGGCGTGCCCAGGGTTTTGCCTTCAAATACACCGGAGAGGATTTCACATTTGTCTTCTTCTTTGCGAGGTGTGGTAATTTTACTTTGTCCTGGACGTCTTCTATTTAGTTCTGTTTGGATTTCCTCAGCTGAGATTTCTAGTCGGGGAGGACAACCATCAATGACGACTCCCACACCGCCGCCGTGAGACTCGCCAAAAGTGGTGACGCGAAATAGATGTCCAAATGTGTTGCCCATGATGTTGAGGAGGTATTGGCTTGACTATTTATCTTACATGAAGTTTTGTTTTGACACTCAGATGAAAGTTTTACGATACAGGTGGTTTTTGTGAGTTGTGAAAAATATATTTTTTAACGAACCACATAGACGCGACAGCGGCTTCCCGGAGGGTAGGACACAAAGAACGCCAAGGAAGAGAAGAGGGGAGAGTAGAATTGCTGTATTATTTTTGTTCTGAAAATGAAGGATGCTCAAAATAAAACAAAGTTTAAGTATGGTGTTTGTTTGTAACTATGTCTCAAGCCAAAGTTTTTGTTACCCGCCGTCTACCAACTGATTTACAACGACTGCAAGAATTTGCGAATGTTGAAGTTTGGATGGAACGCCAACCGCCTCCTTACGAGGTTTTGCTGGCAAAGGTGCGAGAAACAGATGGGTTACTGTGTTTGCTGACCGATCGGGTTGATAGACAATTGATAGAAGTCGGAATATCACTGAAGGTGATTAGTCAGATGGCTGTGGGGTACGATAATATTGATGTCCCGGCTGCAACGACACGGCAGATTCCCGTTGGTCACACTCCAGGCGTTTTGACAGATGCAACTGCTGACTTAACTTGGGCGTTATTGATGGCGGCTGCGCGGCGAGTGGTTGAGGGAGATCGGTTTACTCGTGCGGGAAGGTGGCAAACTTGGGAACCGGATTTGTTGTTGGGAGCAAATGTCACAGGTGCGACGTTGGGAATTGTTGGTTTTGGGCGCATTGGTCAAGCGATCGCCCGTCGTGCGCAAGGGTTTGATATGCGAATTATTTATACCAGCAGACATAGATGCGATCCGGAATTAGAAGAGTCACTGGGTGTGGAATTTGCTAATTTTGAACGGTTGTTGCAAGAGTCAGATTTTGTCACAATTCATACGCCTTTGTCAGATGACACTTACCATCTGTTTAGTAAACCGCAATTTGCGCTGATGAAGCCATCTGCGATTCTTATTAATACAGCACGGGGAGCTATTGTAGATTCAGATGCTCTTTACCAAGCATTAAGTAGCGGTGAAATTGCAGGTGCAGCGATCGATGTCACGGAACCAGAACCAATACCGACTGATAGTCTGTTGCTGTCTCTTGATAACTTAATTATTACTCCTCATATTGGTAGTGCTAGCCGCCAGACACGGGAAAAAATGGCAAATATGGCAATTGATAATTTGATTGCTGGGTTGAAGGGAGAAAGGTTACCTTATTGTGTTAATCCGGAAGTTTACGATGTGGTTGGTGGTTAGTGGTTGGTGGTTAGTGGTTGGTGGTTAGTAGTTGGTTTTTTACCACTATCCACTATCCACTAACAGTCACTACGAGAAATACGCTGATCTACAGCTACTTACCACTTGTGTCGTATCCAGTCGTAAATCTCTACATAATTTGCTCCTGGATGGTTCCACGAGTAGTCGTACTCCATACCTGTAATGGCGAGTTTACGGAACTCTTGAGGATATTCATACCACAGCGCGATCGCCCGCTCCATTGCTGACTCTAAGGCATGATGATCTGTTTGGTAAAATACATAGCCATTGCGTTGTTCTGGTGGTACGTTGTGGTCGTAGTCTCGGTCAAAGACTGTATTTACCAATCCACCCACGCCGCGAACAATTGGTACTGTGCCGTACTTCAAGCCAATCATCTGAGTTAACCCGCAGGGTTCGTAATTGCTGGGGACAACAATCATATCTGCCCCTGCGTAAATTAGGTGAGATAATTCTTCGTTAAAGCCCAGCTCTAAATGCACGTCGGGGTTACTGTTTAAAAATTGTTTTTCGTGCTGGAAATGAGCATAGATTGCTGGTTCTGTTGCTGAACCTAGCAATACAAATTGCGCTTGTTTGTTGAGTGCGTAATAAATGGCGTGATGAACAAGATGCACGCCTTTTTGATAATCTAAGCGACCGATGTAAGCAATAATTGGTTTGTCAGCATGACGGAGCATGAGGCGCTCTCGTAAAGCTTTTTTGTTATATGCTTTTTGTTCAAAATCATCTTGGGTGTAGTTATAGGGAATATAGCGATCGATTTCAGGATTCCAAAAATCGTAATCAATACCGTTGAGAACACCAGTAAATTTGTCTTGGTGCAAATGTAAGGTATGACCTAAACCACAGCCAACATCGGTAGTACGGGCTTCCCAAGCATGATGGGGTGAAACTGTGGTGACAGCATTCGAGTAAACAATGCCCCCTTTCATAAAGTTCAAGGCAAAGGGGTTAAAATTATCACGCAACTTATCGTATTGGAAGTAATAAGGTTCGCGATTTAAACCTGTTCCCCAGAGAATATCTACACCGCTGATTCCCTGATGCTTGAAGTTGTGGATGGTGTAGCAAACCCGTTGATATTCCATTCCATGGTACTTGTAAATTTCAAAGAGCATGACTGGAACCAAACCAGTCTGCCAATCATGACAATGAATCACATCGGGTCGCTTATTACTTTGAAGCAGAAATTCCAAAGCTGCTTTGCTGAAGAAGGCAAAGCGCATATTGTCATCATCGCAACCGTAGTAACAACCCCGATTAAAGAAATTATCTTGAGAATGCGGTTCAATAAAGAAACATACTCTTCCATGAACCCAACCGCAGTACACGGAACAGTGAATTGCAGCACCATACCAGGGTACCCACAAGTTGATATAGGCGTCATGAAGTCCCCAAATATGGTCGTAGCGCATACAATCATACTTGGGCAGAATAATCTCGACGCAATGTCCCCGCGTCTCTAATTCCCGACTCAGCCCATAAACAACATCCCCTAAACCTCCTGCTTTAATTACAGGAGCACATTCCGAGGCAATCTGTACAATGTACATCCCTAGCTCTCGCTTTACAAAACTTCATATTTACTATATTCCCATCAGTACATGAAAATGTACTCATTGACAAGAGATTGGCTGGGTGATAATTAAAAACTTTTAATGCACGACCAATCATAATGAAATTTATCGGTATTGATTTAGGCTGGAAATCTCAGCCGAGCGGATTATGCTGTTTAGAATGGTCAGACAATCAATTACAAATTCTCGACATCGATCGCAAAGAACCTATTGCAGATATCCTCACCTGGATCGATCGCTGGGTCTTACCAGATGAAAGCGCCATCATTGCTGTAGACGCACCTACCATCATCCCCAACACTACCGGAAGTCGTCTCCCTGATAAACTCACTCACAAATACTTTGGCAAATACCATGCTGGATGCTATCCTGC
>JANZYY010000119.1 GCA_026419705.1 Fischerella sp. | reverse complement strand
GCTGCATTCTGTTGAAGAACAGGTATCTTGCTCGTCATGTGCAAGAACCGACAGCAAAACACAAGCAAATACAGACAATCTACCGGAGCAAAAGCCAGCAACTTCTGGTAGTACAGACAAACCTTTAGAACAATCTGCTCAGCCAACCAAAGATGGGTTATCTGTCGCTAAAACCTTACCTACACCCACTACACCAGAAACATTTCCAGCGAAATTTTCGCCCCACAGGATGACTGAAAATAGTGCAACTCTACTAGGTGAACCGCTATCTGTTGGCTATCCACTGCAACAGTCACAAACTTCTGGTGTCAAGGACGAAAACGTTAGTAAAACGGCAAAAACTAAGCTTTTATTAGTGAAGGAGCAACACACCCAAACACTTAACAACAACAAAAATGCATCCCAGAAAAATTCACAATTGTTGACTAAGCCATTGATCCAGGGACAACAAAGTGAAAATCAACAGACTTTTCAGTCCACACCCCAACCGATCAAAATCCAATTTAACGACAACAAGCAAGCAAATGCATCGCCACAGCTCTCAACGATAGAATTTAAAACTCGCAGCACCACCAGCCAATCTCCTACTCAACAGCAGCCTGCACCCGCACCAAACTCGCCTGCTGCACCTCCACAAACCAGAAGAGTAATTGAAGTAATAGCAGATAAACAAGAGTACGACCAAAATCGGCGGGTAGTAACGGCAGAAGGAAATGTAGTCGTGCGCTTTGATGGGGCGGTCGTGGATGCGGATCGCGTCCAAGTCAATCTGGATAACTTGATCGCTGTAGGAGAAGGAAATGTTGCCATCACAAGAGGCGACCAAGTATTACGCGGACAGCGATTTACTTATAACTTCATTCAGGATACAGGAGAAATGGTGGCTGGTCGTGGCGAGATTTTTCTACCCACAGCCGGAGAAGATTTTTCTTTTTTACCCACCGATGTCACAGCAGGTAGAGTACCAGCACGTCCGCCCAGCGACAGAATCAGAAGCGCTCAACCACTGACTGGAGTAAGCAGTCCGGGAGGAATTAATATAGGTGTGGGTGGTAGAACCGACGCCAGAAATTTACCCGCCCCACAACAGGGGGGTCAGGTCCGACGGCTGCGCTTTGAAGCCGCACGCATTGATTTCTATCCGCGTGGCTTGCAAGCAACAGATGTAAGCATCACCAATGACCCCTTTTCGCCTCCAGAATTGGTGTTACGGGCAAATAAAGTTACACTGACGCGAGAGTCACCCCAGCAAGACCGCGTGAAGACACAGGGACAGCGCTTAGTATTCGATCAAGGTTTAACCGTACCCATCCCTAGAGATGAACAGGTGATTGACCGCAGAGAGCGCGAAGCCACCCCTGGATTAGTTTCTTTTGGTTTTGATGGCGATCGGCGGGGTGGTTTTTTTGTGGAGCGCAATTTCCAACCCATCACTACAGACAATTTTAGCTGGAGTATCGCACCTCAATTTTACGCTCAAAAGACAGTACAAGAAGGTTTTGGTAACATTCCCTCACTGTTTGGTTTGCGGACAAAACTAGATGCCGTTTTGAGTCCGCGGTCAGTGGTCGAGGGTTCAGGAGTATTAACTAGTTTTGACTTGACTGACATCGAAGACAACCTGCGGGCGAGTTTGCGGTGGCGCCAACTATTAGGCAATGTCACCGCACCCCATACTTTGACAGTGGAATATAGCTATCGCGATCGCCTTTACAATGGTAGCCTTGGGTTCCAAACTGTCCAGAGTAGCTTTGGCGGTGTGCTCACCTCTCCGATCATTCCTCTAGGTAACACTGGGTTAAACCTCAGCTATCAGGGGGGCGCTCAGTATATCACAGCTAATACCGATCGTCAAGACCTGCTAGAAACAATCCGGGATAACGATCGCGTCTCCCTCGGTCGCCTCCAAGCCAGCGCTGCTATCAATGGAGGAATTTTGCTATGGCAGGGCAAACCATTACCACCCACCGCAACCGAAGGATTGCGATACACACCAAACCCAGTAGTTCCCTACCTAAGTGCATTCGGTGGAGTGACTGGCACTACCAGTTATTACAGCAATGGCGACGATCAAACTACCTTAATTGGCACTATTGGTTTGCAAGGGCAACTTGGTCACTTTTCTAGATCCTTTTTGGATTATACCGCTTTTAACATTAGTTACTCCCAAGGCATTAACAGTGGAGAATCTCCCTTTTTATTCGACCGTGCCGTAGATAACAGAGTTTTAAGCGCTGGGTTAACACAGCAGATTTATGGGCCATTTAGCTTTGGTTTTCAAACTTCAGTTAACTTGGATACTGGGGAAAGTACTAGCACTGACTATATCTTAGAATACAGCCGCCGCACCTATGGAATCACCTTGCGTTACAATCCAGTTCTAGAATTAGGTGGTATTAGCTTCCGAATTAGTGACTTCAACTGGACTGGCGGAACCGATCCATTTTCCGATCCTGCGGAAGTTAAACCTGTTGTTGGTGGCGTTAAGCAAGGTAATTAAGAAGTCAAAAAATTCTTTCACTTTGCCCGTTCTCTTGTTCACCGAAGAAGTCAGGCAAAGATACCTTCATTCATATTCAGCAGGTTCCCTGTCCTTTGGAAGACCTTGGATATCAAGAAAGTGCGATTATTGCGTAAAAAGTATAGCAAAGGGCGAAAACCTGTCTGGAAATAAAACTTTCAAAACAGCTTTACGCAGGCTGAAAATAAGTCTTTTCCTCTTCCCTTAACGTCAGTTTGCGGAAGCTTTGGAATCGCCAAAAAGTCGAGTTGGGAAAAACTGGAGCGACTGGCTTCCCTTTACCCTTTTATTTTCATACCCTTTTATTTTCAAAGGAAAACTAGAACGCAATGAACTGAAAAATTATATATAGCGATCGCTGTTTCCGCAGCCAAAGCCTCTGCGACAAAAGTTGGTTTGAATATTACCACCCGAATTTTTGAGGTTATGGGTGCTTGTTCTCCAGCTACCAGTTACGGCTGCGATCGCTACTGGCGCAATCTGCAGACATTTACTCTCCACGATCCAGTAGACTACAAACTGCGGGATGTCGACAACTGGGTGCTAAATCGCGAGTTTCCAATAGTAACTCAGTACTCTTAAAAAGTCACAATCTCAAAGGCAAAAGGGTGCAGCTCTTGCCAAAACATGATGTAGTCATAAAGAGTAAAAGTCAGAAAAAATAGGTGTTGCATATTTACAGCATAAATTTATTGTCTATTGCAAATACAAAATTCAATTCTTGGTGTCTTAGTGACTTAGTGGTTCAATTTTCATCTCTATTTAGTGCAACACCAAAAAATAAGACAACTGCTCCTAAACAGATAGCCTAAGCAGCCTAACGACTAAGTTCAGCGACAGCAGACAAACCCGAACTCATCACCAGGAGTACCGTTCATCCGCTGAACTGAAGTGTTGGGCTACAGCAGCCACGAGATTAGAAATCGTGGCTATTTTGAAGCGTTATACTATTCCAAAAGCTTAAATTCCTTGATTTATCCTCAAAAATAGTTTTAAAACTGATGTATTCATCCACATTCGTCGTCAAAATTTCCACATCCGAAGTAAAAACAATGTAAATCCTCTTGCTATCCTACTTCTAGACTATTAAGAAATAGAGTAATGTTAAAAGTCTTTGCCGATCGCGGTGGTACATTCACAGATATTGTCGCTGTTACTAATAATCAGACAATCATAGACAGACTCTCAGAACATTCTGAACGTTTTTTGATTGTTCCCCTTCCTGAAAAACAATGGATTATAGTCTATAAATTACTTTCAGAAAATCCCGAACAGTATCAAGACGCAGTCATCCAAGGTATTCGGGATATCATGGGACTTTCGAGCAACGAACCCATTTCTACTGACGCAATCGAAGTAGTGAAAATGGGGACGACAGTAGCAACAAATGCACTGTTAGAAAGGAAAGGTTCGCGCGTTGTCCTTTTGATAACCAAGGGGTTTAAAGATGCTCTGCGAATTGGCTACCAAAACCGTCCTAATATCTTTGCCCGTCAGATCGTTTTACCCACAATGCTTTATGAACAAGTGATTGAGGTAGATGAACGCTATGATGCTAACGGTCAGGAATTAACGCCCATAAATATTGAAAAAGTCAAAGCTGACTTACAAGCAGCCTACAACATAGGAATTCGTAGTTGTGCCATTGTTTTTATGCACAGCTATCGTTATCCTGACCACGAACAACAAGTTGCCCAACTTGCCCAAGAAATCGGATTTACACAGATATCCGTATCCCATCAAGTTAGTCCTTTAATGAAATTGGTCAGCCGAGGAGATACAACAGTCGTAGATGCTTATTTAACCCCCATTCTGCGTCACTATGTCAATCAAGTAGCCAGTCTGTTACCCGGAGTCAGATTAATGTTTATGAAATCTGATGGCGGTTTAGTTGCAGCCGAACAATTTCAAGGGAAAGATAGTATTTTGAGTGGTCCTGCTGGGGGTATCGTTGGAGCAGTACAGACTAGCAAAAGAGCAGGTTTTGAGTTAGTCATTACCTTTGACATGGGAGGAACAAGTACAGATGTTGCCCACTTCAAAGGAGAGTATGAACGACAATTGGATTCGGAAATTGCTGGAGCACGCATGCAGGTCCCCGTATTAGCTATTAATACCATTGCTGCTGGGGGCGGTTCAATTCTGTTTTTTGATGGTTCTCGTTATCGCGTCGGGCCTGAGTCTGCTGGATCAAATCCCGGGCCTGCTTGTTATCGGCGTGGCGGCCCGTTAGCTGTCACAGATGCTAATGTCATGTTGGGCAAAATTCACCCCCAGTATTTCCCCCATGTCTTTGGACCCGATGGCAATTTACCCTTAGATCGAGATATTGTCAGAGAGCGATTTACACAATTAGCCCAAGATATTGAAACTGCCACAGGAAACACTCGTACTCCCGAACAAGTAGCCGCCGGATTTATTGCTATCGCTGTGGATAATATGGCAAACGCGATTAAAAAGATTAGTTTGCAACGCGGTTATGATGTTACCCAATATGTGCTTTGTTGTTTTGGAGGAGCAGGAGGGCAAGTTGCTTGTTTAATTGCCGATACTTTGGGGATGAAAAAGATATTTCTGCACCCTTATGCTGGAGCTCTCTCTGCTTATGGAATGGGATTAGCTGATGTACGGGCGACAAGAATTGGGGCAGTAGAATTGCCTCTTACCCAAGCATTAATTCCTCAACTAGTGCAACTAATGAAGTCTCTAGAAACCCAAGCTAGAAGTGAACTTACCTCAGAAAGCGCAAGTCGTGAAGAGGAAATAGTCCGAAAAGTTAATTTGAAATATGAGGGAACTAACTCTACTTTGAATATTGATTTTGCCTCAGAAGTAGCTGTGATGCAACTAGAATTTGAGGCTGAACATAAATCTCGCTATGGTTTCATTCAACCAGAAAAAACCTTAATCGTCGAATCAGCCTCAGTGGAAGTTATTCAGAGGATGGATACTCCTGAAGAACCTTTAATTAATCGTACTCGTCCAATCAATGAAGCTCCTACTTCTGTTGAAACAGTGAGAATGTTTACTGCTGACAAATGGCATGATACCCCCGTTTATCGAAGGGAAGATTTACAACCAGAAGATAGTATTATTGGGCCTGCAATTATCGTAGAAAAAATTAGCACGATTGTAGTTGAACCTAACTGGGAAGCAAGATTAACTGAACGCAATCATTTAATTTTACAGCGTCTATAAATTGCAACGACAGAGTTAGAATTAGGAGTTCAAAGATTTTGACAAGAACAGTATGTACAAATTTGCTGCGGCTTGGGAAAGTGAGCAGATTGTGTTTGGTGCTGCAAGACCTGGATACAGTAATCAGAAGGTCAATCAGTGGATTGAGTTTATGCAGAGTCAAAACATTAAGCGCGTTTGCTGTTTACTTCCCCATACTCAGCTAACTTGTTATTCAGATTTGCTGGGAATCTATCGACAAACATTTGGATTGGATCGGGTTTGTTGGGCACCGATTGAGGATTTTCAATTTGCCGATCGCGAAACTCTAACTCAGCAAATTTTACCGTTCTTGGCAGTCGCAAATCAGCAAAGTGAAAAAGTAGTGGTTCACTGTTCTGGTGGGATTGGGCGCACTGGACATGTCTTAGCCGCTTGGCTAGTCAGTGGACGGGGACTGTCTAACAAAGCGGCGATCGCAGCAGTTAAACGAACTGGAAAAAATCCCTATGAAGCGGCAATTGCTGCTGTCTTTAAAGGTCGAAATCCTTGGAAAATGATTGCGGAACTAAACACACTTCTAGATGATTGTCGTCGTGCTGGAGAAACTTTAGTTTAGCTTGTAGGTTAGGTGGAACGAAGTATAATACAACATTAACTATCGGATTGTTGAGTTTGGCGATCGCCATACCCAACCTACTAATGGTTCATGTCCTTAGTTCTGAAGGGTTCGTAGTGAGCGATTTATCGCTCAATTTTAAGGGCTAGAGCCGCTAACTACAAACTGTCACAACTTATCAAAATTAATGACATAGACCACTAGTTATATTTTTTGGGCAACGTGAAAAGTCGAGAGATGCGTTGCTATACCATTTTTTCTTTGTTTCGGGGTGTATTCATCCCTGTATCGGTTTTCGCTTTGTTCCGAATCTTTCATAATATGTCTGACATTAATTACTACTCCCTCCGTAGCAAAAAAGCTTTATCAAATAGATTGTTGCTGTTAGTAGTTCTGTTTTAGATCAATTGCACACTCGTAGAATGCGTTACGCTAACACTAATGCGGCCTGCAGCTTAAACACAATAGGAAGCAAAAAATGTACCTAACATCTCAACCCGACCCCGTCCGCTTAGAAATCTTCAAAAACCTCTATCAATTCATCGCCGAACAAATGGGGATTGTTCTTCAAAATACGGCAGCATCAGTAAATATCAAAGAGAGGCTAGATTTCTCCTGTGCTATTTTCGACTCTTCTGGATTATTAGTCGCTAATGCACCTCACATTCCCGTGCATTTAGGATCGATGAGTGAAAGTGTCCGCAGTTTAATTAATGATAAAGGCGACACCCTAAAACCAGGAAATGTTTATCTATCTAATAATCCTTATAACGGCGGAACCCACCTTCCTGATGTGACTGTGATTACACCTGTTTTTGACGAAGATGAAAAACAAATTATTTTCTATGTTGCTTCTCGCGGACACCAAGCTGATCTCGGTGGAATTACTCCCGGTTCAATGCCTCCCCACAGTACCACGGTAGAAGAAGAAGGAATTCTCTTTGATAATTTTCTCTTAGTTGAACAAGGAAATTTTCGGGAAGTCCAACTACGAGAGATACTCTTAAATCACCGCTATCCTGCTCGTAATCCTGACCAAAATATAGCTGATTTCAAAGCACAAATTGCCGCTAATGAAAGGGGAGTTCAAGAACTGCGGAAAATGGTTTCCCAATATGGACTTGAAACAGTCCAAGCTTATATGAAATTTGTACAAGACAATGCCGAGGAGTCAGTCAGACGGGCAATCGATGTTCTTAAGAACGGCTCATTTATTTATGAAATGGATAACGGGGCACGCATTCAAGTTAAAGTCACAATTGACCGAGAAAATCGCAGTGCTACTATTGATTTTACTGGGACATCTGAGCAACTTAATAGTAACTTTAATGCTCCTAAAGCTGTCACTCAAGCAGCAGTTTTATATGTATTCCGCACTCTGGTTGACGATAATATTCCCCTCAATGCTGGCTGTCTCAAGCCTCTAGAAATTATCATCCCGGTCGGCTGTATGCTTAACCCAACCTATCCAGCAGCCGTAGTCGCAGGTAATGTAGAGACTTCTCAAACTATTGTTGATGCATTATATGGTGCTCTGGGTGTGATGGCTGCTTCTCAAGGAACGATGAATAATTTTACTTTTGGTAACGACCGTTATCAATATTATGAAACCATTTGTGGTGGTTCTGGGGCGGGGGCTAACTTTGATGGTACTGACGCTGTCCACACCCACATGACTAACTCTCGCTTGACCGATCCAGAAGTTTTAGAAACTCGCTTTCCTGTACAGGTGGAAAGCTTTAGTCTTCGTCCCGATAGCGGGGGTAAAGGAAAATATTCAGGTGGTAATGGAGTTATCCGCCGCATCAAGTTTCTTGAACCCATGACAGCGAATATTCTCTCCGGCCATCGGGTTATTCCTCCCTTTGGATTAAATGGTGGCGAAGCGGGAAAAGTTGGACGCAACTGGATACAACGTCAAAACGGAACTCAAGAGAATTTAGGTAGTACAGCAACGGTAGAGATGAAATCAGGGGATGTTTTTGTGATCGAAACTCCTGGAGGAGGAGGATTTGGTAAAGTCTGCTGAGTTTTTTTGCATAAACAGAGGCGCTAATTGCTGGCGATCGCCCCAAAATAAAAAGGATGAGAACTATGCCGATCCTACCCAAAAACATCAACAGGCATTGCTAAGTTTCAGTATTGTGGTTTATTGGGTATCCATAGTCTTTGTGGACAGGCAAAATTTTGCGTCTCTATAAGTTAAGAAAAGTTAAGAACTGCATATCCGAGCAAACCCGTCCCCAAGAAGAAAGTAGATTTAAACTGCGTATAAGCGTCTTGGCGTACCTAAAGCGACAACCCCGGGGTCTTCTTCTAGTCGGTGCAGATCTTTTTCTTTAACTGTTGCTGTAAATAACTTGGGTGAAATATGGGAGCGAACATGAACAAAATCAGGTACGTAATCAGCTTTAGCCACTTTGACAGTGACAGCAATCGTATTTTCGCCCTGTTCTTCTGGAGAACCCAAATTTGCTGGGTTTGATTCTATTTTTTGGAATTTGTCGCCTGAAGATTTAATCAAGCGTAAGACTTTGTGTGTCATGGTTTTAAATATAATCTTTATATTATAACATTACTGACAGATTTTAACGCAGCTAGCCTGAGAATATAGTATCATAATTTCTTGCACAGCTTTTGTACTGCTAAAACTGCCGCACTAGCATCAATCGCTCCATAACCGTAGCGTTCCGGCTCATTGGGTTTAGGGAAATCTTGCTTAGTGCTAGCTGCTAAGATGTCGCGAATTTGATCAATCGTAAGTGTTAGGTTACAAGCGAGGGCTTCAGCAAGCATCAAGGCTATTACACCAGTAACCACAGGAGCCGCCATACTAGTACCAGACTTACGTATGATACCTGTACCCGTGCCCGCAGCGGCAGCCCAAATATGGTGACCAGGAGCAATCAAGTCTGGTTTTTGTCGCCCATCTCGGGTTGGGCCGGAACTGGAGAAAAACGATAGCGGCTTGTTGGCTTTGGTGGCATCATAGGAACCAACAACGATGCTCTTATATCCGCAGGCAATCGTGTTAAGCGTATGGGTATTGTCGTGAGGGGGAACGAAATAAGTTTGACTGCCATCTTCACGTTCAATCCAAGCATGAAATTTGCCATTTGTGACTTGAACTCCGTGGAGGCGAAGCGTCCAAATTCCTCCTGGTAAATCAGGCTCCATAAATACGCAAATTACATTATCTCCGTTGTTAGGATCGGACTGACGATTGGCAACGAATATGATTGTGTTATCTTCGCTGTCTACAATTTCTGCGTTCTCTCCGACATTAACCAGACCAAGACCGTTACCATCTGGAGTAATAATTTCTAATTGAAAGCGATCGCCACCGTCATACCACACTTCAATCTCTTTTTGCCTTGGGTTTTGGTTGGGGATTTTCCACTGCAAGTCAAAGTAACGATCCTGTCGCACAACTCCAGAAGCATGAATTCCCGTATTGTAACAATTACCGGCAGCGATGACTACCGCTCGATTAGGCTTTTTGGTTACTAAAGCATCGATGCCCTGTTCAACCAGAGTTGTACCATCATGAGGACCACCATATAGTCCCAAGCTAATATTAATCACACAAGGGCGATCGCCAGCAACATCGAAAATATATACCATTGCTTCTAATAATGCTACTGTATCACCAAAACACTGGTCTACAGCAGTTTCACCATCCAGAATGAGGGGAGTAACTTCATTTTGAGAAAGTTGGACAAACACAATATCGGCTGTAGGGGCTACACCTGGAATAGTACTGCCTTGTCCATTACCAACAGCAATATCCATAACATGAGTACCGTGCGCCCTGTTTGTTGGTTTATATCCCAAAGCTGCGTAGGGGTCGCTTGTTTGAAGAGCTTGATTGATTTCGCTTTGCTTATATTCTCGACCATAACCGAAAGGGCTTTCATGGCTTGAGTTACCATCTTGGTTCCAGAAAGCCAGCAGTCTTGTAGAACCGTCAGGATGACGAAAATTTTTGTGAGCAAAGTCGCAACCAAAGTCAATAATACCAACTACTACACCACGTCCCTGTTCTCCTAAAGCATTTCCAGGCAAGAGGTCTTTTCTCGCAGTAATTTCTTCTGTAGTAAAGTTCAATGTTGGTTTTAGCGGTTGTGCTGGCTTGAGACTGACAACACAGCTAGACTGCTTTATTTGTTCTAATCGGGAAACTGCCACTCTCGCTGTAACAATTCGCTCACCAGCAGGTGTACTACCCAGATCTGCACCTGGGTAAACTTCATTCATACAAAGCCATTGTTCAAGGTTATTGACCTTAGCAATCACTGCAATCTCTTCTTCTTCCGTGGAAGTGGTTGCAGCAATTGATATTCCCCGCCTCTTACGTTCAAGTAGTCTTTGCAGTCGAGGGTCAATATCAGCAAAGATATCTGTCGATTCAAATTGCAGTTGCATGGAAGACTTTTTACTGAAAACGTTAGTTTGAACTTGTAATTAGATTTACAAACTCTGTCCAGTGTATTTCAGAAAAATATCAAATTAAGCTAGAGAGTATCCTCATTGTATTCACGGGGCTTTATTTGATTCAGGATGTGATTTTTGATGAAGACTACTCTAAGATACGCAAACGCCCAATCCGACCCTGAAAACATTAGCAGAACAATTAGCTATTGACGGTTCCCAGGATTTTGCGATCGCCGATGCAGCCAAACGTGCTGGAGATCTCCCCTCTCCCTGCACAATTGATCGTTGTTTTCCCAATAGGGATGCACCGTTGGAAGCTTTGGGGCTAAGGGACGTGGGGAATATTTTTGATAATTTCTCCGCGTCTGGTGCGTCTGGTCTCTTGTCTCCCAAGTACTAGGTAATCGAGAA
>JANZYY010000118.1 GCA_026419705.1 Fischerella sp. | reverse complement strand
AAGATGTGTATAAGAGACAGCCATTAGCGGGCCTGGTAAACCAGCTCTTGCTAAATCCCTAGCGAGTGCACAAACATCTGTGGGTAACGCGGCTGCTATTGCTCAAAGCAGTGCTCAATAGGGTTCATAACGTCAGGCTTTGAGAGGGCGCGCCGAATTCGTGATTTTAGCAAAGATGAGCGCACCCTCTCGGTTTTTGAATCAGGAGATGAGCAGGATGAAAAAAAATCACTTTTGTCAAGTAACCGCTTTAGTGATGGGCTTGCTAATATTTTTCCCAGATCGGGTATTATCATTCTCATCCGCTCGCCCAGACTTAAGCAATGCTAATGTATGGGGTAACTCCGAGTTTGTCGTTGCTCAGGAGAACGTATCGGTAGGGGTTGCTGTTGCCGTTGCGATCAAGGTATTGGATAAAGCAGTAAGTGTAGTTCAAACAGTAGCACAGACTGTACCACTCAACGTTCCATCAAAGCACAGAGACATTGTCTTACCGAAGCTTATACAAGCACGAAAATCGATGGCTAAAGCTCAAAGTTCAGCTCAGAAGGGGGATAACTTTCAAGTTGCTACGGCGGTATCTCAAGCAGTAGCCTTTATGGGTGAGGCACAAGCTGAAGCCAAAGGGGATGCAGGCTCTGTGCAAGCAATCACTAAAGCTATTGTTAAGGCTAATGAAGCTCTAGCGGTGGCTCAAGCTCGAACTCGGAATTAAGCTGTACAGCTCAATATCAGCGCTGGCTCTTGTTGAGGATGGCGTCAGGTGTCAATCGAGTCAAATCTTAAACTTTAACCTGAATATCTTGATTTTTGGCGTTGCACGCAGAGGAGGATGAAAATTGAACCACTAAGTCGCTAAGACGCCAAGAATTGAATTTTCTACAATAAATTCATCTTGTAAATATGCAACGCCAGATTTTTGAACTTTACCAGTAGATAGTATCAGCTTTCCAGCATGAAAAATCTCAAGAAAGAAATATTCAGCCACAGGTGATGAGTATGAAAAAATTGGCTGATTGTTTGAGTGTCTCGTTCATCTTACTCGCGGGAATTTTCGGTCTAGTTCAACCTGCTACTTCAGATCAATTTTTCGGAGTGGAAAAAATTGATATATGTCTGGGTAATGACAATATTGTTAATAAAGACTTAAAAGTTGCATGTACAAGTGCAACCAGACAACACTTTAGTAGTTCATCGGATTACCAAGAAAGCGCCGTCACTCTCCACGCAGTTAATCTGAAAAAACCACACATCCTCAGAATTAATACTTCAGGTTCTCAATTACAAGGTAAAATCACCTTCAATGGCAGAGTTATTAAACTGATTCGCAACAAAAGAGTTTATGTAGACCTATCGCCCTATCTCTCAATGGGAAAACACGTAGTAGAAATTTCTGCTCGTTATTCTCCCGCATCATCTTTAGTAAATGTGGAATTTAGCGGTCCTGGTGTCAAAACAACTCAGCAAACCAGTGGTAGTGGAGTATTAAACTACACTCTTAATGTGAGTGTTTACTAGTTGGATGGCTCGGGCAGGAATTTAATTTCAGAATAAATTTCATAAAAGAAATAAATAACTCCACAAACTAAATAATATTTTCCTGAAGAGGTGATCGTTCAATGTTAAAAAAATGCTCTGTCTAAGTTTGATCGCTACAGTTGCTTTTTTAATTTAGTAACTATTAGTAAGGCACAGCAACCATCAATTTATCTGTGAGATAATCAGGGAAATATTTGGAGCAGAAGTGAATCTGTAATTCCAAACTGTAAGTATTATCACAATGTAATCGCGTTCTTGAAGATTGAAAAAAGGTTGACTAATGCATATAAACATGGAGCTGGTCTCCCGATCGGCCCTCTGTATATCGGATACATACAAAGAAATTATTCTCGCCAACTCGTAGAACAAGGTGGTCAGCCATTCAAATACGAAGATTTAGTTCAAGAAGCTCAAAAATACGACTTATGGAACAGACAGGTTGAACAACAGTGTAAATCTTAATTCCGACACCGGAGACTAATATCTGTCTGTTGCATATATCGCTTCTGCGATCGCTCATTCGCTAGTCCAAGCAGAATCGGTTTTTGGTAACGCAACAGCCCTTTGACCAAGTAATTAGGGTTTTGGTTCTCAAAATGTACTAGAGTGAAAAATGCATCTAGTAGCGTTAAGAACTTGACTGAATTGCCTGTGCGGAAAATAGTAATTGCCGGAAACTGGAAAATGTATAAAACCCAAGCAGAATCCCAAGAGTTTTTAAAAGGATTTCTGCCCAGCTTGGAGGAAACTCCCCCAGATAGAGAAGTGGTATTGTGCGTCCCCTTCACTGATTTAAACCTTTTGTCCAAGAGTTTGCATGGTAGCCGCGTACAATTGGGGGCGCAAAATGTCCACTGGGAGGATTGTGGAGCCTATACAGGTGAAATTTCCGGGCCAATGTTAACAGAAATTGGGGTACGCTATGTAATTATCGGTCATAGCGAACGACGACAATACTTTGGGGAAACGGATGAAACCGTAAATTGGCGCCTCAAAGCTGCTCAAAAAAATGGTTTAACCCCGATTTTGTGTGTGGGCGAAACTAAATTCCAACGAGATGCGGGAGAAACAGAATCACTGATTATCAGTCAGTTGGAAAAAGACTTAGTCGATGTCGATCAGGGTAATTTGGCGATCGCTTATGAACCGATTTGGGCGATTGGTACTGGTGATACCTGTGAAGCTACTGAAGCTAATCGAGTTATCGGCTTAATTCGCAGTCAACTTAATAACCCTAGTGTGACGATTCAATATGGCGGTTCAGTTAAACCGAATAATATTGATGAAATCATGGCTCAACCGGAAATAGATGGTGTTCTGGTAGGAGGAGCAAGTCTAGAACCGACGAGTTTTGCCCGGATTGTAAATTACAAGTAGAATTGGAACCACGAAGACACGAAGACACGAAGAGTAAACACAAAGATAGTGCTTGCAGGTGTTTGTTGCTTTGAGTCTTGGTGTCTTTGTGTTTTTCTATGACTTCAAATTTTCAATTTATGTCAAGGTCAAGCAAGTTAATTATTCGCGATCGCACCTTTGAGTGGGGAAAGCGGACTTATTTAATGGGCGTTTTGAATGTGACACCCGATAGTTTTAGTGATGGTGGTCAATTCAATGCGATCGCTCCTGCTTTGGCGCAAGCGCAAGCAATGGAAGCTGCAGGAGCAGACATTATTGATATAGGTGGTCAATCGACACGACCGGGAGCAGAGCAAATCTCACTGGCTGAAGAACTTGACCGCGTTTTGCCAGTATTGCAGGTGTTACGCCCGCAAATTTCCGTACCAATTTCTGTAGATACAACACGCGCAGAAGTAGCAACAGCAGCAGTGACAGCAGGTGCAGATATAGTTAATGATATTTCGGGAGGCACGTTTGACCCGGAAATGTTGCCATCTGTAGCGAAATTAAATGTGCCTATTATTTTAATGCATATCCGCGGTACTCCACAAAATATGCAACAAATGACTGATTATCAAGATTTGCTGACAGAGATTTCTGATTTTTTGATTCGACAAATTGCCGCAGCCACAATTGCGGGTATCAGCCAGGATAAAATTATCATTGACCCAGGTATTGGCTTTGCCAAAAATTACGAGCAAAATATAGAAATTTTGCGTTGCTTGCCAGAGTTGCGAAAACTCAATTGTCCTATTTTGGTAGGTCCATCCCGTAAAAGCTTCATTGGCCGGATTCTCAACCAACCAGACCCAAAAGCAAGAGTCTGGGGAACGGCCGCAGCTTGTTGTGCTGCTATTTTTACAGGCGCTGATATCCTGCGGATTCACGATGTCAAAGAAATGCGGGATGTTTGTTTGGTTGCAGATGCAATTTTCCGCTAGGGAGAACCATTTTCCGGCGTCTTGCTATTTTCTTGGGCTGCTGACTCGGCTATCACTTGTCTGACCATCTCACTTGTTTTACCTGGGTCTACAAATATTACTTTGGCATTTTTGCTCTCACCCAATCTGTAGCTGGCATTGATATAGTCTTGTGCCACAAGATATCGTAGAATTTCCTTGGTGTCAGAATCGGCACGTAAGGCGTCAGAAATTAACTGCATTGAAGTCTTGGTTGCTTCTGCTTTCTTAATTGCGGCTTCTCGTTCTCCCTCTGCTTCTAGAATCGCAGCACGGCTTCTAATTTCAGCAGCCCGCTGTTCTTCCATTGACTTCCGCACGCTTTCCGGTGGTGTAATACTTTGAATATCTACCCTCAGAATCTCTACTCCCCATTTTTCTGTAGTTTCATTCAAACTATCTAATATGGCTTTATCCATCTCAGCGCGGGAGAGATTAGTCTCTTCTACAGTGTTTTGGGCAATTTCTTCCCGAATAGTTGTTATGGCTAATTGTGTCAGTGCACCTTCGAGGTCATCGATTTCGTAATAGCTTTTCTTTATATCTCGGATGCGCCAAAATACGACTGCATCAACTTCTAAGTAGATATTATCTTTGGTGATGATGTTCTGAGGCTTGATATCTAAAAACCGTTCTCTAGTTGTATCCTCCATAACGATCTGATCTAACAAGGGAATAATAAAGTTCAGTCCTGGGTCAAGTTTGCGATGATACCTTCCTAAACGTTCTACAAGGGCTTCATTTCCTTGATTAATTAGTCTTGCCGATCCTATGGCATAGCCTATAAGCACTAAAACTATAGCAATGATTGGCTCCATACACGCTCCTAATTAAGCTGTTGGGAATTTACTGTAAGGACTTAATTCTACCTTGTCTTACCTTTTAGTCTAATATTGTTGAATGTGTTAAGTTCGGATTGCAAGTAGTGCGTTTGGGCAAGATTGTTTAGTAAGAGGCAACGCTATTAAAGCATCTTGGCAGTTGTACTCGCAAGGGTGCGTTTGCTAATTAACTTGATTGCTATTGCCAATTGCAGCTTTGCAAGTAGTTCAATGATTGTGCGCTAAAATGACAGTCCGTCACGCACCCCATCTCACCATGACGCCATTCTAGATTTTCGATCCCCCTTGGAATGTACCGGAAGTGAAATTAGGAGGATCTCAGAGGACATAAAATACGTCCTCAAAGCTCATCCCACGATCAAGCTATAATGCAACAAAGCTGCCTTGACATGCTACTAGAATCAATATGGAATTGATTATTTTTCTACCAAGTCCAGCCAAGATTTGAGGTTTGCTGGTAACTCGGAAACGAGGCTCAACGGTAGTTGAGATGTCGAGAAAGATTGAGCGTAAGTTGGTGTGAGAAACTGTTGGTAAATATTTGCTTCTGGTGTCTGTTGTTTAATAAACGCTAAGCTCACACCTTGAAGCAGTTGGCGCAAAGCTTGTGTTTGTTCGCCCCGGCGTTCTTTAACAATCGTAGTAGCAGCACTTGCTTGATCAGCCGGATCGCTAATACTCAAGTGAGTACCGCCGATCGCACTCAACAAATACTTTTGACCTCTGAGTTGACTAAAAGGTACTATTTGATGCTTAATGGCTGGAGTCAGGGCATCTTCGGTACTAGTTAAGATTAAGACTGGTTTGTTAATTTGAGCTAAGCCGTTTTTGCCAAAGAGGTCGCCGGTCAGGGGGTTAAGAGCGATCGCACTTTTGACTCTTTCATCTTTGAGCTGTAATTTCTGCTCTGGTAAGGAAGCTGCTGTACATTGCAACCAGTCACCGGGAGCTCGACCTATATTTAAAGAGTCTTGACAGAATTGTCGCAATTGTTTTAAGTTAACTTCTGCTCCTAACAAAACTAGGGCGTTATAACCTCCCAATGAGTGACCGATCGCAGTTACTTGCCTGGTATTTAATTTTCCTTGCAGCCGCCCTGGTTGAGCATTCAGTTTTGCCAACTGATCGAGCAAAACGCTGATATCTTTCGGTCGGTCTATGAATTCAGAAGCTGGTAGCAATTTTGCCAAACTACCTGTATTTGCAGCTCTTGTTACAGCCGCACCGTTACTACCTGGATGTTCTATGGCGGCGACGGTCAAGCCGTGGGAAGCAAGATGACGCGCTAAATATCTAAAAAATTTGCGGTTTGCTCCAAACCCATGAGAAATCACAACTAGTGGTTCTTGAGCATTATTACTGCTACTCCAATAAATGTCTACAGGAAAAGAACGATTTCGCTGTCGGTCTGTGATGGTGAATGTCTGTTCCTGCACAGTTTGTTTCCCACTAGCAGCGGGATCGAAGCTGGCTGGAAAATTTGTGTTAATTTTGGCGGGTGGAGATAACTCTTGTGCTAGTAAGGTTGCGAAAATTTGGCTTTGCCAATAGCTAGGGTTAAATTCCACTGCCAGAGAAACTGCTTGAGAGGCGTCTATAGTAATATTCTCTTGTGGGTATGCCCGCAAAAAACCCAGTGGACTCAAGCCGTTGAATTGCCGCAGCGCTAGATTCAGGGTTGCTTGCAGGGTTTCGGCGCTGCTGCCTGGTATTATTGCTGCTAAAGATGATATGAATTGTTTGCCTGCAGGGTTTTGTTTCAACTCGTCAATGAATTTGTCTGCGACAGTCGGATCTACAACCAGACGTTTTGTTAGTAATTCTCGCATTTGGGGCGTCAGTATTGCTGAAAATATTTGCAGATGTTCTGGCAGTTTTCCGGTTTTGGCAAATTTTTCTAAGTCGGCGATCGCTACTGACTGTTGAAAAGGACCCAAGCGGATAGTAACTGTTTCTGCTGCTGAAGCTGCAGGTGTTGTTCCGCCCCAACTCAAAGCCAGAGTCAGACTGCACAGCAATGACTGCTTCCAGGATGTTTTATGCTTCTGTCGGCCAAGCTGAAATTGCATATTAGCCATTAGCTATTACTAACTTAAATAACTTAATGACATTAACAATTGAGAAGCAGTTTCGTGTCAAAAAAATAGGGAGCCTTGACAGACACCCCAATTTATGCATATCCTAAAATCCGGTGAGTATAGTTCTTAGAATACCAAAGACAGTGCCTATAGGACTGAAGATAGCGCCTAAAGAATCACCAGTTTTAGCTACACCAGAGCGGTAAACTACCACTACATCATTATTGCGCAGTATGGGGTTGGTTTTCTCGTTAATTCCTGCGGAAAAGTCGACTTTGACTTTGCGCTTGGTAACAGAACCATTGGGATTGAGACGAATTAAATCTACAGTTGAACTGCTGGCTCTAGCATCATTGAATCCACCAGCTGCAAGTATAGCCTGGTTCAAACTACTATTAGGCTGAACTTCTACTCTTCCTGGATTTTTCACTTCCCCTACTACGCCCACTTGAATACGCGAAGGAGATAAGGTGGTGTTAGCTAATTGTGTTGCTTCTGCTGGGCTTAATTCAGTAGCAGTAGGAATAACAATGGTATCTCCGTCTTGTACAATCACATCTTGATTCACATCACCGCTTTGCAATAAATGCCAGAGATTGACCTTGATACTTTGTTCTGTTCCGGTTCTAGTCGGGCGGCGAACAATGATATCGCGAATATTCGCTTGTGGTGTAATTCCACCAGCAAGTTGAATTGCTCGTGTCAGAGTTGGCTGAGCGGAGATGGCTGGTGCACCAGTACCTGTCTCTCCAGCAGTGCTTCCGCCGCCTGCTGCTTCTCCTTGGGTAACAAGATAGGAGCCTGGACGGTTAACTTCGCCTACTATTGCTACTGTACGAGGTCTGGTAATGTCAGCACCAAAACTGGATGCAGCCAAGTTGCGTGCATTCGCTAAGTCTAAAGTTGTTGCTGTGGGTACAAAGATGGTGTCACCATCGCGCAAGGTTACATCTTGCCCAAGATTGCCTGTTTGTAGGTATTGCTTCAAATCAATATTAACTACTTGTTCTGGACCGCGTCCTAATTTACGTCGTAACTGTACTCTCGTAATATCTGCTGCTTGAGTTACCCCTTGAGCTGTTGTCAGAGCCGACATTACCGTTGGGTATTGCACGCCAGGATCTTGACCTGCACCTCCCGTCAAACTCAGGCTGTAGGCTCCAGGACGTGTCACTTCCCCAGCAACGGTAACATTAATAGGACGGGGAGCTAAAAGATTTACTGAGATGAGAGGACGTTTAAGAAAGCGAGAATATCTTTGAGCAATTTCATCAGCGGCCTGTTCCTGTCTCTTATACACATCT
>JANZYY010000117.1 GCA_026419705.1 Fischerella sp. | reverse complement strand
TACTTAAGTATTTTCCGAGACGAAGTGGAAAAAGAAACCCTGTGGGCGGGAGAATCTGACCCCGATGGGCGTCAACTATACCCTCGTCAATCGTTTCATACTTGGCGAGAATCCCAAAAAGCCCAAGTTTGCGAGTGGACGGTTGAGGAGATTGACTTTGCGGATGAGGTAGGTAAACAATTTGCCTTTGCCGTTCACGAACATATGCTACACCAACAGTTACATGCGCTCAATACCAACTTGGAAAGTCAAGTCCAAGAGAGCAAAAGCAAGCTGCAACAGTCAAATCAACTACAACAGGCGTTGCTTGATGTGATTGCCAATATTCAAGCCTGTGTCGATCTAGATACAATCTTTCAAACAGCTATCAAACAAGTGTGTCAATTACTGCAAGTTGAGCGTGTTTCCGTGCGTCCCTCCCTTACAGATGGAAGTGATGAATTTAGTTGTAACCTCGAGTTCGAGGTAACTAGTCCAGAATGGTCGCATTTGTCCCTACTCAGCAGTAATACACTTTGGGAACCTAACCGCAACAACGAAACGCTTGCAGTAGATGACATCAACAAAATCGAATTTGATCCCTCTGAGATCGAAATTCTCAAGCATTATCACATCAAAGCCTTTGCGATCGCTCCTATTGTGGTTGGAGAAAAACTTTGGGGTGTGCTTACAGCTTGTCAACACTCCCAGCCTCGCCATTGGAATTCATCGGAAATAAAATTCCTCAGTCAGATGGCTACCCAACTTGGAATAGCCATCCAGCAAGCTGGATTAATTGCTCTATCACGTCAGCAAGCAAATGCATTACAAAATGCAACGCAACAACGGCAAGCATTGTTAAGAGTTTTTACCAAGATGCGGCAATCTATTCAATTCCCGACGCAAAATACTGACTTTGAAGATTTTAGGTAAAAAAGTAGAGGCTGCTGGGCTTAAGGCAGGATAGTAGAATGAACCACTAAGTCACCAAGACACCAAGAATTGTTTTTTCTGGGTGCAACGCCAAAAAAAAGACCAGCCTACCACGGCTGGTTTATTGATAGAGTTATTCTTTGCGTTGTCTTGTCAATGGAGTAAAACCCAAATGTCGCGTTCCCAAAACACAACGGGCAATTTTTCTTAACGTTATTGTAACAGGCAACACAGATTTTTAATTTATTTAACCAAAAAAAGAAATAACCAATAGAAATTTAGCCTCTATCTTTAAGAATAATTCACCCAACGGTGGGAAGTGGGATAGTAACTACTAACCTATATATAAATGTGCCATGGCACGTCTCTACAACCGAACAACCAACAACCAACAACCAACAACTAGCTCTTAACTAACTGCGGTTGTCCCCAAATGATGCGTTCCTGTTTGTAAATTGCAATTCCTGGCTTGGCTCCCTTGGGTTTGTAAACGTGCTTTGATTGAGTGTAAACTACTGGTATCTGGTCACTTTGACGGGCACGACTGTAGTAAGCAGCAAGATTGGCAGTAAATTGCAAATCAGCTTCCTCTGGAACAGCACCAGGTTTTAGCCGTAGTAGCACATGGCTACCTGGAATTTCTTGAGCGTGGAACCACAGGTCATAATCCCCAGCCACACGAAAGGTTAATCGATCGTTCTGGCGATTATTGCGACCAATTAATACTTCAAAACCGCTGGGGGTAAGGTAACGATAGAAATTGTTACTGGTTTCTTTAGTATTGCGGCTGCGGTACTCTGAATCTTCTAGGTACTTTTGTTGAACTAATTCCTCACGGATTTCTTCTAAAGCTTGTAGATCTGCGGGTGTTTGGTAGTTTTCTATCTGAGCGATCGCAGCTTCGACTTGTTCCAAATACTCTATTTCGGCCTTAACTTCTGCTAGGAGCGGTTCGACAGCAGAACGAGCGCGTTTGAGTTTTTGGTGCTGTTTGTATAGATTTTGAGCATTCTGCACGGCATTTTTATCTGGTTCGAGCGCAATTTTTACTGGTTTACCAGTTTCAAAGTCAGGGAGGCTAATTTCCTCCATTCCTGGTTTCCACTCTTGCAAGTAGGCCATCAACAAATCAGCCTTGGTTCGATACTCATCTGCTCGCTCGGATTGCTGTAAGCGTTGCTCAAAAGTTTGTGCCTTTAGCCGCAATTTTTCTAAAATCTGACTGAGTTTCTGACTCAATTGGTGGCGCAGTTGCGAGAAGGTTTGTTGATTTAGCCGATCGGTGTAGTAGCGGTTGATTAATTCTTGAACATCTGTTGCTAATTCAATTCCACCCCAACCAAGAACAGTGTATCCTTGTGCTGTCCAGGCTGGTTGAAACTTCTCGTCTGCTAAGGCCTTTAACCATTCTTGCCAACGCGCAAACAATTTTTGCCAATCGTCAGGTTGTAGAGTATCAGTGTTAGCTTCTGGATCTATGTTTGCAGCCAAAAGCATTGACTGTAACAGTGCTGGAGAAACACCACGATAATTTTTCAGCAACTGTCGTTTGATAGGTCCTGGTATTAAACTGACTCGTTCTTGCCAGCGTTGCTGCGATTCGTCCAAACTAGGTATGGCATTAGTGAGGCTGGGCGGAGTTTCATAAGGCTGTCCCGTCAGGATGGGACGGACGCTGGATTGTTGTTGGTTGACTTGATGGGCGACGGTGATAATAATATTGTTGGCATCAGTAAGAATGACGTTGCTGTATTTGCCCATGATTTCTACGTACAGGTGATACAGAGCTTGTTCTCCTGGACGGCGAGCAAATTGCAAATCAACAGCACGTTCCCAAGGTGCGATCGCCTCAATTGCTACCAATGCCAAACCACCCAGC
>JANZYY010000116.1 GCA_026419705.1 Fischerella sp. | reverse complement strand
ACCGCCAAAACCAGGGTTAACACTCATCAGCAACACTAGATCGCAAACATCCAGTACATACTCAATCAAATCTAAAGGTGTGGATGGATTGAGTACAACACCGGCTTGTTTGCCAAGTTCTTTGATTTGGCAGAGAGTACGGTGTAGGTGGGGTGATGCATTATGCTCGCAATGTACGGAGATAATATCCGCACCAGCCTTAGCAAAGTCCTCTACATACTTCTCTGGTTCCACAATCATTAAGTGGACATCCAATGGTTTTTTCGTTACCGGACGAATCGCCTCCACTACCAGAGGACCTATTGTAATATTAGGTACAAAGCGACCATCCATTACATCAACATGAATCCAATCTGCTCCCGCCTCATCTACGGCACGTACTTCTTCTCCCAGACGACTAAAATCGGCTGATAGGATAGATGGAGCAATCACAATCGGTTTTTTAGATAGGGTTTCGGTCATGGCTAGTGGATACTTATGCGTCCTTTCCTGTAAGTATTGTAACAAAACTTGAGTAAAGGCTCACTAGTTTGATTCGGCTAGGGTAAATTCCCTTAGAAACGAGAAAATTGGAGGAGTGGGAGCTGCAATCCCCTCTCAGGTTGGGGACTATGGTGGAATAAGGTAAAGAAGCGATCGCAAATGACACTTGACACTTGACACTTGACTATGGTGAAAGATAAAAGCTGGATCTTTTGGGGATTAACTGTTTCCTGCTTGAGCATGCCAGTAATTGCTTTGGAAACTTCCATGAGTATTAACGGCATAGATGCTCTGAGGCTACATAAACCACCTTATAATTTAACAGGTCGCAAGATTGCCATTGGTCAAGTGGAAATTGGACGCCCTGGAAAGTTTGGCGTGGATAAAGCCGCCTCTAAAAATCGTTCTTTGAATTTAGCCGGTGTGTTTTTACGCAATGGCCCTGCTAAGTCAAATAGTGGTGTCGATGCTCACGCCTATAATGTTGCTGGCGTTATGGTCAGTACAGATAAAGCCTTTCCAGGAATTTCTCCGGAGCGCGGCTGTACTCATCTGCCGTTGGTTCCACTAAAATGGGTCAACCAGAAGAATGCTTGTCTGCACAGCACATCGCCCTGCAAAACAGCGGCGATATTCGTGCCATTAACTTTAGCTTTGGCGAACCGTTGAACCGCGATCCCCGACCGAATGCTGTTTTGGATGGAAACGCCCTCCTCACTCAATGCATTGATTGGTCTAGTCGCGTTCATAATGTCCTGTATGTTGTGGCTGGTAACCAGGGAAAAGGAGGGATTCCTATCCCTACTGATAATTTTAATGGAGTAAATGTGGCTTTTTCCTCTCGTCGGGGAGGAATTTTTAATAAAGTAGACGTTTCTAACTTGGTGGCAACTACCGAAGCAATGTCCCTTCGCTTGGCCGGAAAGGAAATTAATCTAGGACCGCGTCGAACCATCAGTTTAGTTGCTCCTGGTAGTAACATTCCTCTGCTCAATCCAGATGGCAAATTGAATAAGGTCACGGGTACTAGTTTTGCTGCCCCCCATGTTACAGCTACAATTGCCCTTTTGCAAGAGTTTGGCGATCGACAATTGCGGACAAAACAGCCGAATTGGAGTCTCGCTTCTCGCCAACATGAAGTGATGAAAGCAGTGTTAATGAACTCAGCAGAGAAGATCGAAGATGCTGGTGATGGTTTGCGTTTAGGAGCGAGCAGGACACTAATTGACAAGCAAAATCAAGATTGGCTGGATTCTGATGCTTATAAAAACCCCAAAATTCCCTTAGATGCCCAAATGGGAACAGGCCATTTGAATGCGTATCGCGCTTACCAGCAATTTAGTGTCGGTCAATGGCATCCATCACAACCTGTGCCAAACATTGGTTGGGATTATCGTAATGTCAATGCAGGATCTCATATAGAATACGAGATAGCAAAGCCATTACAGCAGCAAAGTTTTGTTGCCATCACCTTGGTTTGGGACAGATTGGTGGAACTCAATGATAAAAATAGTAATGGTCAGTTTGATGCCGGTGAAGATTTTCGCGATCGCGGTTTAAACAACCTTGATATCTATTTAGTTAAAGACGATACAACAACTGCACAAACAGCCACTGTTTGTGCTTCCATTAGTGAAGTTGATAGCGTAGAACACATTTTCTGTCCTGTCCCCACTACAGGCAATTATAAAATCCGCGTCCACTTCGCCAAGCAGATAAATCAAGCGACCCAGCCCTATGCCTTAGCCTGGTGGACTGTACCAGCTAGGTAGAGATGGGGAAAATGGAGGAGTGGGGGAGTGGACATTGGGCATAGTTAACAACCACCAACCACCAACCACTAACCACTAACCACTAACCACCAACAATTCCCAATCAAATTGTTGCCAAAACTGTAACCACCAAATAGCTGTGTCACCTGAAGTGTCATAGTCGATTAGAACACTATGGCATGTGGTGTGAAAAATGAAGCAAAAATTTAGTAGTGCTTGGGAAAAATTCCTACAAAGACGTTATGCCGTCCGTTTGGGAAGGCGCTATGTTTTAGCGGCTGCCAGTGTAGTTCTTATGGGTGTGATTGGGTGTTCCCAAGTCAATAGTAGCACAAGCGTTTTTGCTCAATCGAGTCCGCCTCGCTCAGAATCTCCAATTCCTCAAAAATCTGTCTTGCCTAATACTAAACTAATTGCTGCTAATACAAAGTTTGGCTTTAGACTTTTTTCAGAAATTCTCAAACAAGACAACGATCGCAACGTTTTTATTTCACCTACCAGCGTGGCGATCGCTTTAAACATGACCTACAACGGTGCTGATGGTAGTACGCAACAAGCGATGGCGAAAGCACTCGAGTTACAGGGGTTAAGCTTGCTAGAAATTAACTCCTCTAACGCGGCTTTAAAAGTGCTTTTAGAAAATTCCGATCCGCAAGTTCAACTAAGTATTGCTAACTCGCTTTGGGCAAATCAAGACGTTAGCATTAAACCTGATTTTCTCAAAAGAACTCAGGATTTTTATCAAGCTAAAGTGACAAATTTAAATTTTCAAGATGCAAGTGCGCCTGGCATTATTAACAATTGGGTTAATGAAAACACCAGTGGCAAAATTAATAAAGTAATTGAAAGACTAGAACCTGACCACGTGCTATTTCTTCTCAATGCTGTTTATTTTAAAGGCAAATGGAAAAATGAATTCGATAAACAGCAAACTGCCCAATACCCTTTTTACATAACATCTGATAGTCAAAAACAACACCCGATGATGTCACAAAAAGGTAAATATAAATACTATGAAAACGAGCAATTTCAGGCAGTAAGTTTGCCTTATGGTCAGGAAGAGCAAATTAGCTTTTATGTTTTTCTACCCAAACAGAACTATAACCTTAAATCTTTCTATCAAAATTTAAATGCTGAAAACTGGGAAAAATGGATATCTCAATTTCATCCTCAGGAAGGTTTTATTCGTTTGCCCCGGTTTAAAATGAATTATGAAGTGACGCTCAATGATGCTCTCAAAGCCTTAGACATGGGCGAGGCTTTCACCAATCAAGCGAATTTTTCTGGCATCGGAGAAAATCTCGCTATTAGCGATGTCAAACATAAAACCTTTATAGAAGTAAACGAAGAAGGTACAGAAGCTACTGCTACTACTTCTGTAGGAATAGTAGCAACATCTCTACCAGCTAATGAACCATTCCGGATGATTGTCGATCGCCCGTTTTTCTGTGCTATTCGCGACAACCAAACAGGAAGCATTTTGTTTATGGGTTCAATTGTAGACCCACAAGCATAAGATCATAGCCCAAATCAAGATTTAAGCTGCAGGGAGAAATGCTTCTGGCGTAATGGGTGTACCTACCTCTACCAAACGAATGTTATACCAATTTAATGTGAAACCTGCACTAAACGATCAACCCTCCACTCTTGGCGTCCTTGGCGTCTTGGCGGTACCCTTGGGGAAGCCGAATAAAGCGCGTCTGCGTTTTTTAATATTCCGTGCATCTTCATAAATAATTGGTATTAGACCGACTGCGGGTTAATACCTTCTTTTGTACTTGTTTCCCCTATTGGTTGATGGCAAGATTCTTCTGCTTGCTCAGAAATATTAACCACAGCTTCCCCAGACACTAAATGTTCTCCCATCTCGCTTTGATTGGGAGCAACCGTCGGACGCAAGGCACTTAAAGCCGTTTTAATCACGACAGCAGTGGGTACAGCTAAAATTACACCCAAAAGACCGCCTATCCTTGCTCCTGTCAAAACCGAAATTAGCGCCCAAACTGGATTTAAACCAGTAAAACTACCTAAAATTCGAGGTCCAATTAAGTTTTCGAGAATTTGCTGCACGATTACCGCTGCAATTACTACCCTCACTCCCATCCAGAAATCTTGTAGCATCACCAATATCGTAGTTAAGGCGATACCTACAGAACCTCCGTAGGGAACAAGAGCCATAATGCCTATACTTAAGCCAAATAGCAAACCGAATGGCACTTTCAGCCATAAAAAGGTAGGAATCAGGGCTGATGCCATGCAGGTAGATAAAATCAATTGGGTAATAAAGAAATTTTGAAAGCTGAGGCGTACTGTTTGCGAAAAAGCGTCGCGAAATTTGCTTGGCAACCAATCTACCAAACTTTGCCAGAGTTCATCGCCATGCTGCAACAGATAAAAAGTCAAAACCATCGTCAGTAGAAAGTCTAGCAAGCTGGTAAAAGTGACTACCGCCAGATTCAAAACCTGTCCGGCGATCGCCTGCAATTGTCCCTTGACGCGATCGTTGATTTGCACCAGTAGCGCATCAAGATTAATGGGTAAACCCATACTTTCGGCTTTTTCGTTCAAGAGCATCAATTGAGAGCGTCCAGAGTCAATCAATTCCGGTAAACGCGCTACCAACTGTTGAGCTTGAGTGAGAGCGAGCGGAACGAGGGTAACACCTAATGCTAATAAAATCGATAAAGCCAATAGAAATACTAAAATGGCAACTTGCTCTCGCCTTGCACCATGACGCTCCATCCAACTTACGGGATAATTGAGCAGAAACGCTAGCACAGAGGCTGCAACTAAAATGACAATCAGCGAATGGAAGTAATGAAAAATTACTGAAATCGCCCAGCCATTGAGAACCAAAAGTGGAGCGAACAGAGCGATCGCACCTATTCGAGCTAATGGTGTGAACGTCTGCCACCAGTCTAAGAGCTTGCGTGTCTGCATCTGCTAATTGCGGGATACAACTGAATATAGTCCTTTTTTAATACCTATTATCTCTGACTACATTACCCTCATTCATCCGTCTAATTTAGGATTGCACTCAACCATATGGATAACTTTGAACCAATTGATGAATTGTCCTTGGTAAACAAAAGGAAACAAAGACACCAGGACAAGTCTACACACAGACAGAGGGATTTCATTCACAAGATCTCCACGTCTTCTTCTTTACACCTGGTTTGGTATCTGATTCCCATTATCGGCTTTTTTCCATCTCTGTGGACTCTTTATCGTCGCCAAGGCAGTAGGGAACAACTTGCCACCAGTCGCCTGTCAATTACTCTAGCTATTTTCTGGCTGTTGGGCTACCTGTTTTTGGCAACCGGAGCAGCAAATGCAGATTTTATGTCAATGCGTTTATCAATCCTCAATACCTTTTTGACCTCCGGTTACTTTTTGGTCAGTCTGTGGTTGATATTTCTCACAGTTCAGGGCAAGTGCAAACGTCTACCAGTTTTTAGCCGCTTTGCTGAAGAAGTGATTGATAAGTATTTGTCCTAAATCCTGCTTGAGAGTGATGGCAATCGATGATCTTAATGATACTTGGATCTATTTTCTCAGATTTCACATTCATTTCTGAAACTATCTAGCCAAAACCAGCGTAATTTTGCCATATTTCTTGATAAAGCATCTAAAAATCTGGCGATTAACTCTTAAGATGCACATTCTATTACAGCTTCTGAAAAATGTGCTTCCTTGATTTGTTGCTAGTGGCGATCGCCGCTAGTAGTCCGCTCATATCTTGCACCACTTGCAACAGCCCCCAGGCAAGCCCAACCGGGTTGAACCTGGCAGGTGAGAATTAAAATAGTGCAAGACTCTGTTAACTAAAAAATCACAGAATTATAACTAGAAGTATTTTGGATGACACTTATGTACGCAATTTAGCACTAAATAATAAAGAGTTGGTTATTATAGTCTGAATTCATCTGTTTTCCTAAAAGCAGATTTACCAAGAAGTATTGTTCAGCAAGTGTGAGGAAGTCTGTGACCATTAAAAAAGGTTCGGCGCCAGAAAACCACTCCGCACGCCGCTCTAAATCAAGAAAAAAAAGTAGCATTAACCCAAAATCTGGACGTTGGCTATGGTTTTGGATGGGTATGGGTGGTATTGCGTTGGTTTCGGCAACTGCTGGGGCGCTGTTGGCAGTTTCTTTAAGCAGCACACCTTTAATGCAAGCTAGTCTCAGTGCAGAGGAGGCGGCTGTTTTTGGTAGCGATCGCATTTCTGAAGGTGGACTGCGATTCTCAGAATTAACTCGCCCTGTGACTATTTTAGTGATGGGGATGAGTGTACTGCCATCGGATATTCAAAACCCTCCTGAGGAAACTAAAAATCTTGGATATCTGCCTCAGGTGAACTCCTTTGATGGCCTTGCCGATGTGATACTTCTGATCAGGTTTGACCCAGAGAAGAAAAAAATGGTCATGCTGTCTATTCCTAGAGATACACGTGTAGAAATAGAAGGGTATGGCAAGAAAAAGATTAATTACACTAACGTGCAAGGCGGACCTGCTTTGACTGCCAAAACCGTCAGCAATCTCTTGGGTGACGTAGGAATAGATCGTTACATGCGGATTAATGTCTTGGGAGTTGCCAAGCTAATTGATGCTTTGGGAGGAGTGACGGTCTATGTTCCCAAGGATATGAAGTACCAAGATGATTCCCAACACCTTTATATCAATTTGAAGAAAGGCAAGCAGCATCTCAATGGCGATCAGGCCCTACAACTTTTACGCTATCGCCATGATGAAAATGGTGATATTGGGCGGATCCAGCGTCAGCAAATGGTCATCCGAGCTTTAATAGATCAGAGCCTTAACCCCACAACTGTGGCGCAACTGCCCAAAATTCTTAACGTCGTCAAAGAAAACATTGATACTAACTTAACAGTTGAAGAATTATTAGCATTGGTCGGTTTTGGAGTACGAACTAATCGTTCCAACATGCAGATGTTAATGTTACCCGGTCGTTTTAGCCAAAAGGAAGAATTTGAGGCTAGTTATTGGATACCAAGTCGCCAGCGCATCAAAACTATGATGTCTCAGCACTTTGACATGCCAAGTGATACTTTTCCTCAAGCAGTTGACCCAGGCTCGCTACAAGTGGCAATTCAAGATAGTACAGGTAGTGAAAATACTGACCTTACACCTTTGATCAAAAACCTGCGACAAGCTGGTTATCGTAATGTCTATGTAGCTAAAAGCTGGGGTGAACCTCTAGATGTGACTCATATTGTCGCTCAACAAGGAGACGGCGACAGTGCAGAATCTATTCGCAGTACTCTGGGATTCGGAGAAGTACGGGTGGAGAGTACTGGTAATCTTGGCTCTGACATCAGCATCCAAGTTGGTAAAGACTGGTTGCAACAAAAAGATTTGCTCGAACAACCAAGCCAATATTAGGAAGACACAAACAAGTCAAAAGTTAAAAGTTAGTGGTTGGTGGTTAGTGGTTAGTGGTTGTTAACTATGCCCAATGCCCAATCCCCGATGCCCGATGCTCACTCTCCCCATCTCATCTCGATCGCTCTCGGATCCAGTCCTGCAAAATTGGATTTACTAACTCAGGAGCTTCATCTTGAGGACAATGTCCCACACCTTCTAAAGGTATAAACTTATGCACCTGGGGAAAGTTGGCTAACTCTCTACCCAAGTGTATTGGTTCCCAAGGGTCGGCTGTTCCCCACAAAATAATGGCGGGACAAGGCAGTTGTGGTAAAAGGTCTTCGGGTAGAGGTCCTTGAGAATAAGAGGTAAAAGCAAGAAATACTGCTGCTGCACCTGGATCGCTGGCTGGAGAAGTGAGAATATCAACCAATTCTTCTGTTACTGCTGCAGAATTAGCATAAGCTTTCAAGAGAATTTGCCGCACCGTTTTCGGTTGGGCAACTCTCTTAAAAAAGAACTCGCCAATTGGTTTAAAAGATAGGATACGCTGTAAAAGAGGCGCTCCCAGACGGCGATACCAGGGTAAATTTTTGCGTTTGCGATCGTGTAACAAGCGAAGAGAACAGTTGAGCAATGCTACTCCCAAAGCAATCTCAGGATTGCTCACGGCTGCTTGCATAACTACAATACAGCCAATGGAATTACCAACTAAAAAAGCAGGCTCTCCAACCACTTCACGGCAAAAATCTGCTATCTGTTGTCCCCAGGTTTCAATTGTGTAGGCGATACCTTCACCAGGTTTGGGTTTAGCTGAAGCACCAAAGCCGATTAAGTCAATCGCATAAACACGGCAATTTTGTGCCAGTACGGGCATATTTTTCCGCCAATGCCACCACGAAGCTCCAAAGCCATGCACTAAGACAACAGCTGGCCCAGCACTTCCTTGAGATTGATAACAAATGGAAAAGCCTTGCCAAATCCAGGTTTTTGTCGGGGTAAGGGCGATCGCAGAAGTGGAGGAGGTCATGGGTCTTTTATCAATCAAAGTCTTAAATATAGTAGAAGAAGAGGTTTGTGTATTTATTGTGATTAAAGTTTACAAAAATTCAATATCAATCACTCCCGAAGCCAAGTCAAAAGTTACAAAAAAGAGTCGATGACTGTTTTTGCTGGTTTTGACTTTTTCTTTAAATACTATTGTCCCATTTCTGCAAGAAGTCTCGCGTCTAGACAGTCTTTTGCTTCTCAATAAATGACTGCTGAAATTAAGTCAAGATGAGAAATTACAACTTCATGTCATTTCTACAGATTATTTGTTATGTCTACACAAACTTTTATTTCTGTAATAGTATTTTTAGGTTATAAGAATACCGATACTTATGATACTTCAACTACAGTGATATTGCTTATACAGCCATCACCTATAAATTATCAATACCCTCAAAGCTGTGAAAACATTCATATACAATTTTTAGAGGCTTCTCATCAAGTAGGATATGACAATCGACGATTAAATAAAAAATCAGAATCTCAGTTGATGCCTTTCGCTTGTGTCCATCAAAGACATGCAAAGGAGCCGTAAAGTTTCTGCGGAATAAATGTATATAAAAAGAGAGTCTATCGGCAATAGTGAGTTCATACTCGCCTTGAGTAAAAAATACAGTTCAGATCGTGAAAATAGCAAGTCAACTAAATTCCATGGAAAGAGTAATTTAGGCTGTCTCAGCTCTCAGCAAAGCAAAAAAGTTGTTATGACATCAATTTTGTTAGCATTACCCCTACCTATTTTTTGAGATTCGCATATAAAAGGTCAAAGATTTAAAATCATGTGATTTCATTTCTTTTTTGCAGCAGCTCTGTAAAAATAACGATATAATTATTTGTAATGTCTAAAATACGTCCAAGCAGTCGTTTCAGTAGTTTTACAATTTACAATAGCTAAATTAGGTCTATAGAATAATCGAGTATTATAAATCCACAAGATAATGAGTGAGGAACTAAAGAATAACAGAATCACCTTAAATTAAACTAAATTTAACTATATTTTGTTCTAGTTCCTGCGAGTCAAAGAAAATGAATATATTAGAAACAATTGATACTCCCATAGGAAGCTACGCGCCAGACTTTGAACTGCCAGGGATTGATGAGCAAGTACACCATCTGAGCCGCTATTTAGAAAAATTCCGCGCCGTCGGTGTCATTCCCATGTCTAATTGCTGTCCTTATGTAAAATTATATCTAGAAAGGTTCAAAAATATTCAAGCTGAGTTTCAGGAACAAGGTTTCACACTGATTGGTTTGAATGGCAATGATGCCAGTCAACTACCAACAGAAAGCTTTGAAAACATGAAAGCTTTTGCAAACTTAAACCAGTTGAATTTTCCCTACCTATGGGACTCCACTCAAGACGTAACTCGCAGTTTTGGTGTTAGCAAAACACCAATGGCTTTCTTAATAGATAAAGATGGCGTAGTCCGCTATAAAGGACTAATTGATGATAACCCCCAAAATCCGTTAATTGTACAAAGGCATTATCTGAAAACAGCAATAGCGTCACTGCTAAGAGGTCAAAAAATTTACCCCACAGAAACTCAACCCGTAGGTAGTGCTTTGGTGTGGCGTAAATAGAGACAGATAGTCACAGTACTGTTATCTTAAATTGGAGGTAATTGCATAATTTTTGATAAAGCGTAACTTCATGGGAACAAATTACCGACGGGTTTTACTTAAACTGAGCGGTGAGGCCTTAATGGGCAACATGGGCTATGGAATTGATCCAGAAGTGGTAAAAGAAATAGCCGCAGAAGTAGCAGAGGTGGTAACCACTGGTGTTCAAATTGCCATTGTCGTTGGCGGAGGCAATATATTTCGTGGCGTCAAAGCGGCATCAGCGGGAATGGACAGGGCAACCGCTGACTACATTGGCATGATTGCCACGGTAATGAATGCCATGACGCTACAAGACTCGCTGGAACGCATAGGAGTACAGACGCGGGTACAAACCGCGATCGCCATGCAAGAGTTAGCTGAACCATATATTCGTCGTCGTGCGATCCGTCACCTAGAAAAGGGGCGGGTGGTAATTTTTGGTGCGGGTTCTGGCAATCCTTTCTTTACTACTGATACCACTGCTGCTTTGAGAGCAGCAGAAATTGAAGCCGAAGTAATTTTCAAAGCCACTAAGGTAGACGGAGTGTACGATGCCGACCCCCATATTTACCCTGATGCTAAACGTTACAATACTTTGACTTATGGACACGTCTTAGCAAAAGACTTGCGGGTTATGGACAGTACCGCGATAGCCTTATGTAAAGAAAATAATATCCCAATTCTCGTCTTTGACTTAAGCGTGCGCGGTAATATCCGCCGCGCAGTCATGGGAGAATCTATCGGCACCCTTGTGGGAGGTTCTTGTGAAATTAGCTGAAGCTGAGAGTACGATGCAAAAGACCGTTGAGGCGACTCAACGAGCTTTTAACACAATTCGCACTGGTCGCGCCAACGCGAGTTTACTAGATAAGGTGAATGTGGAATACTACGGTACTCCCACACCTTTGAAATCACTAGCCAACATCAGTACACCGGATGCTACAACTGTCTCTTATACACATCTGACGCTGCCGACGAGCG
>JANZYY010000115.1 GCA_026419705.1 Fischerella sp. | reverse complement strand
CACCTATACCTACCACCGATAACCATTTTTTGTCATTTGTCATTTGTGATTTGTTTTGATATGGATGATTCTCCATCGCCGCTTTGGAGGATCTGATCTGTTTCATAATTAAAGGGAATTGCTATCAGTGATTGTTTATCTCCCTTGTGATCTCACACTCGTTATTTTCAGTTTCAAAGTATTAAAATTCACATCTTGCACCATTGGAGACAGGCCTCGTTACCAGAACTAGAATGAGAACTCAGGCAGGGTGTGGTGCAAAACTATAAAATCTGGGGGCTTGTACCATCTTTTTACGTATTTTACTTAAAATAAATGCTGTTTTTTTATACAAAAACTATTCTAGACATGGTTGTCCGTTGGGGGTAGCGTCAGGATAGAAGGTAACGATCGCTTTTTCTTTCCTAACAAAAACAGTAGGGAAAGTTTTTCCTGTCTCCCAGTCTCGCACATTATAAATACATGCTCCCTCTGTATTTCCTTGGAGTTTAAATATTTTCGTGGCGTCTAAAAGCATTTCTTGAGCGTTGCTGAGGTAGCCATAGCCTTTAATGACATCTGTGACTTTGCGATTTCCCTGGTAAATTACCACACCCATTGTATAAATTACACCAGGAACTACTTCTTCTCGGGCTTGATTGTTTTCAAGGCGTCCGCCAATACCTTGATTTTGCAGTTGCAAGTATCTACCGTAAAAATGCAAACCGCCTATGTCATTTTCGTTATATATTTCACCACAAAAGATGTGTTCAAAACCCTGTCGTTTAAACCAAATATTAGTTAAATCTTGCAAAAATTCTGATTTTGTCCGCCGACCCGGACGCAATTCACCGCCAGTCACTGTTTGCAGTTTGTCTAGGACATCTGGATAGTAAGATAAAAGCCGCTGAAATTGGTCGGGACTAACCCTTGTACCCATAGAACCACAAATATTTAAAACTGCTTTGTCAAAAGCATTGAGCTTTGGTGGAGGTGGTGAGATGTCTAGCTGCTGTCCTGGCGGGAAACCAACAGGAACAGGGTTGTCTTCCCGATCGAAAAAGGGTAGAAGTTTATTATCTTGCTGAGCGGCTACAAAGTTGTGCGACCATATTGGCACAGCAAGCAGCCAGATTAAAAATCCGATTCTCAACCACTTTTGGTAGTCTTTTTCATCTGGTGCCATTTTTGTTGCAGTCTTTGTAAATTAGGAGCGTGACCACCATAACGCCAGCTAACATAGGCTTGACAAATTTCATCTATTACCTCCGCCGTTGCAGTTGCATGATGCTGATATGAAATTTTGGCATATTCGAGGGGGGTTTGTGCTGGATGTTTGCCCAAACCTTTTTGAGATGTCCATCGCAGCATTTGTTGATAAAGACTTTCCATTGGTGGTAATTTTCTCAAACTCAGGCGATCGCGCCACTCTCGCCACCGATCCCAACCTAGCCAACTTAAGAAAGTTATTGCTGTCGTCAAGATCGAGCCTGTTAGAACACCCAACCAACCTTGGAAGAATAAAGATAAAAACCAAGACAAAACCTTGCTAATCCACGCAAATATAGCCCCAAAAACATTGTTGAGTAAACCTGTTACCGGAGAGGGTAACCAGCCAGCCATCCAGTTCCAAAACTGCTGTAGTGTGCTAAAGGTTTGATTCTCTTCGATTGAGGGGGGTATGAGGTGATGATTGGGAATAGGGTCAAAGGTGAACCAGCCATATTTAGGAAAATACACTTCTGTCATCGCATAAGCATCCGTATTGCGAACGACGTACATTCCTGTAAACGGATTAAACTCTCCAGGTGCAAATCCTGCTACCAAGCGTGCGGGAATACCAATAGAACGTAGCATTACTGTTAACGCGGTGGAGAAATGATCTGGGTAGCCCCCTTTGTGCTTAAATAAGAAAGCTTCTACCAAGTCTTCCTTTTCATCCAAATAAGGTAGTTCGAGGGAATTTTCTGGAATTGTGTAGTTTTGTTTCAGATACTGAGCTAGATAGAGAACCTTTTCATAGGTTGAATCTAGGGATTTACTCGACTTCCCGATTCTTTCTAGGTTGTAGTTAGCCAAGATTTCTTCAGTGCGTTTGCGTACTTTTTCGGCTGTTTGGGGAGGAATTTGCAAGTAGTAATTTTTTATGCTTGGCGGATATTTTGTAGAGGCTTTTCCTAACAAAGTCCGATCGCGGTAGGGAACTTCGGAAATAACTGTGTAGGTGATTCCTGGCGATAATTCCACGGGCGAGCGCAATCCGTCTTCAGAATCGACGGCTAGCATTGGCGTCGGGAAGTAAATTTCTCTGGGATGCGCCATCGCTGGAATCAAATTGGGCAAATCCGACACCACTGTATAGGTTTGGACAATTTCTTTGGTTTGAGCGGCGCTGACAGGCGGATCTAGAAAAATTTGGTTGGACCAGGGCGATCGCTTGATGCGTTTTACTTGCTCGTTACGTGAAATCTCCCATCCCTTACCCGTGTAGCGATCAAATGCTAGTACTCGCCAGAAACCCGAAGCTTGGGAACGCACCCGCATTACTACCTTAGGTGTCATCTTTCCCTGCAGGTTTTGGTCGATCTTGCTGTTAAAACCGTAGTAAATACTATTATCTGGTTTTCCTAGTTTGCCTGCTTGGCTGTTTGTTGTATCACTGCTGACGTGATTTTGATTTTGAGCATTACCTTGGCGAACATCACCAGGATTGACAATTTTACGCCCTGTAAAATCGCCTTTGATTTCAATGGGAGAACTGACGGGAAATATCCGTAACTGATGACCAGGAAGGCGTGGTAAAAAGGCAAAAATCGCCAGTCCCAGTCCCACAGTCATCAAAAAATTAAAACCTAAAAATTTCCAATTCAAAATAACAGAGGAGTTCCCCTGTTTAAATTTTTCATTTTGAATTTTGACCTGCTCCAGGCCGAGTCGGGAACGGTAATCTAGGACTAAAGTAGGCAGGGCGATCGCTAAAAATAACAACAGCAGTGGGGCAAACGCTAAAGTTTGACTCAGCGTAGCCGCCACACCCAGCAAAATCAACCCAATCAGGATTGAATAACCCAAGTCTTTGCGACGGGGTATATCAAAACAGTGCAACACCTGCAGTTGAATTAACAATTCTGCCAAAGCCAGTCGCGTATCATTCAACTCTCCCAGCAATCGCCCTAAGAAAGCACCCAGTGCTACTAACATTCCTATGGCGATACAAAATTTCACTGAGATATTGCGATCGCGGCGACGGTAATAACTCCAAATAGAGCCTACTATAGAAAGCGGTACTGCCCAGAAACTGAAGCCAGTTTCAGCTGCAATATCCGTCGCCACAATCCCCACAACCACCAACGCTAGCACTAACACCCGCAAGGTAATTGAATCTTCCACTTCTTTTACAGGCGACCGGAGCAAATTTTGCCGCCAGTCATGGCCTACAGGTAGACGCCAGAGCCAACTCATCCTGGGAAAGTTAAACATTGCAAATAAAAAGCAGCGGATAGGTATACAAGCAAAGCAATTATGTAGACGCCACCGACACAATGCGAGTGAGATCAACCAACCTACCTCCCTCGCACACAATTTCCCTCCTCACTGCAGCTGTCCGTAGACGCCCTAATAACCGCTTTTTAAAAGATTGGTTCGGTTTCAAAACCAGGATGATATTCATTTCATAACAAGGGCTATTATCAAGTTTTAGTGCTAGCGAGAGCTAACTTTTTATGTCATTTTGTGGGAACAATCACAAATAACAACGGCTGTTGGTCTATTTCTTTCAACTCAATTGTCAAGGTGTAAGCCTCATTAAGCTGCGTGCAGCATAGTTCTACACTCAAGCTTCCTGGACCTGAAGACTCTGCCTTTGCTTGAGAATCACTTCCTTGCAGCTTAATTACCCCTTTTGAAGGTAAGTGACTTTGAATGCGCAGTTTTGCTACCCGATCTTGAGATTGGTAAACTACCTTCAGGTTCAAGACGCCAACGCTAGTCAGCCATTGCCTTTCTAACAATGGATTTGTTGTTGAAATAGGCAGAGTCAAACTTTCTAGCAGTTGTTTAGCCGCCAGCAACGACAACGCCATTTGTTGTTGTGGTTGTAAATCTGAATAATCGCTATCCAGATTTGGCATTACCTCTAGAGCATCTACAGATCTGTAGGTGCTCATTAACACGCATCCCGCTAAGTCGTTCAAAGTCTGAGATTCATTGGGGAAAAGGCTCTCCACAGCCTGAACCAATTTTGGTCCTAAGGGCAAAGAAGATGTTATCAGCGCTTGACATTTGTCAAGCAATTGCCGGAAAATTTTCTCCGGTAGGAGCATCGGCAAGTTCAGCCGAGACTGCTGTGCCGCCCACCCCCAAGTAGGAACTAGCTCCATTGCTGGCTCGTCCGCGTACTCCGGGTAATCCACTAGTTGTGTTTCCCAAGGGAATAATGGTGGGTGGTCTTCAATTTGTACTTGTAACCGACGCTTAAGGACGGCTTGGAAACGTTCTTGCACAGTAGGAATTTCTCCCAATAGAAATGTTTGGGGCTTCAATGCCGACTCCCTGTTGCTACCTGTGAACGCAGCTATTTCTGGGAGAAAGTTTTCTGCCCCGTTATTATCCTCACTTTTGAGTTGCGTAGACTCTCCCGGTTTGGCTGGTTCTGCCAATAACCAAGAGAGTAACTGGTTTTGTAAGGATCCTGAGTCACTATTCATGGGTGGAAGCACTTGATCCGGATACTAGGGAGTTACGAATCTCCCAAGCTTGTTCAAGAATTTTAAACCAGCGTTTCTGAAGTTGTGCCATAGACAGACCTAAGGTTTTCGCAATTTTTTCATCGGTTTGCCCCTGTTGCTTTAGTTCTAGTAAAGACCGCTGCTTTTCGTCAAGTTGTCTGGTGTATGACAGCCATTGTTGGGGAGTTAAGCCCAAATTGGTTTGCAAATCTGCTTCCAACCATTCGTGAACCAGTTCCCAACGATGCAACAAAGCGAACCGAATTAAATGATACTTAAAGCGCTGCTGTAAGTAATCCCTCTGACGGGGGGTTAAGCCCAAAATTGATTCGATTTCCTGAGCTGATAAATCTTGAAGACGCAGAGCAAAGTAATCAGCGCAATCTGTCTGTTGCCGTTCTTCTAAATAATTCATTAATTCCGCAATTACAACCGAGCGTAGCGTGTCTTCTTGAGGTTCTGGTTCTGTTTGTGTCGCCATCGCGCTTCGCAATTGCTGCACCGCCGGATCTTCCCAAGAACCATCGGCTTCGTTACCACTACCTTCTGCTGCTTGTTCTATGTCCACACAAGTTTCTGGGGGCTGTTGTTGTGAAAATGTTTGTGCTCGAAGAATAATTAACTGTTGCTGACGCCCTGGTAGAGGAATTCGCCGTTTGGCATAGCGCTCGGTAAATGCCATATACTCTGCTAATTCCAGCAACGTTTTCGGACGATAAGATGGTTCTAGCTGGTTTTCTCGCCGGAAAGCGTTTAAAGCTTCTAAATAAAAACTTTGTAGGAAATCTTCAATGACAGTTAATCGCCCTTGATAGCTCAATTGTCTTTGCGGTGGATTAATGTAGCGATAAATAATCGCGCTTAAGGTACTGTGTAATTCGACCCTACCTCGATTTGAACCTAATTGGTAGTACCTTAAACACTGCTGCAGGCGATGCTTAGCTAGGGTCATTGCCGAATTTTCTACAGAACCGGAAGCTTGAATACGTTTACTCTCATTGCAAATCCGGTAAACCTCGGCAGAAATTCGCATGGCGACATCGCGACAATTCTGGTCGGATGCTTTGGTTGACTGCTGAAGTTCCTGGAAAAGGAATGGAAATATAGCCTCCACGCCGATAGAACACTCTCCCCGAATAATTGTGGTTGCGGCTGATTTCATAAGTCTCGTGTTTTAACTGACCCTAACATACATATTTACAACCTGTATGACTGCGGGTATTGGGTTAGGAGTTTTGCGTATAAGCTAAACGCAGGACAGTCCTGTCCTGAGGATTTGGTTGAATTTATTATTCCCAATTCTTGTTTGATTGTTCGCACAACCATTTGCTGTTATAGCCAATACCGAGAAGCAGATTACAGGTGATTATGGATTTAGAAGCACAAATTCAATTGCTGATTGAGGGTGCACCCAAAGATGGTATTACACCAAAACTAGTCGCAGCAATTGCTCCTGCCCTCAGTGCGATCGCTCAAAAGTTAGGTCATTCCCAGTACTACATTCTCCAAAACTTGGACGGGAACTGGGTTGTAACTACATTGAGCAGCCGTGGAAATCCACCGGTAGAAAAGCAGGTAATTTATGCTTTTCCTACCATACAGGATATTTCCACCTCTGATAGTGTTGGGCTTGACCCTCAAGTAATAGCTGCCCCTATGCCTGTCACTCATCTTTTGTTTCAGTTACTGGCATTAGAACCCGTAGATAGTATAGTGTTTTTTGACACTCATGGCACTAACACGCAAGAAATTGAAATCAAGCGAAGTGACTTGCAAATTTTAGTTCAACAGGTTCTACAACAAAACCGACCCAAAGGTCAAGTGCCCCCTGATATTGCCTGAGAGGTGCTGAAGCTAAGGAATAGAGGTGCCAGGACTAGGGTCTAGTGTCAAAATATCCACTCATCCCTAATATGAAAACTTCTAATCCTTTAGTCCCCAGTAGCACCCAGTCTCTAGTATCTAATAAAGTCGGCTCAAAATATAATCAGCCATTTTAATTAAAGCTTGGCGTGATTCTGAAGGTGGGAGAATAGCAAGCTGCTCGACTGCCAACTTAGCATGTTGAGCAGCTAAATCCCTCGCTCTTTGGATACCTTGGCTATCATGAATTAGCGCTATTGCTTGCTCTAAATCACCTGCTTGGGCAAACTCTCGTTCAATCAGTACTTCCAAGTATGGTTTTTCTTCTAAGGCAAATAACACTGGTGCTGTCAAATTACCACTTTTGAGATCTGAGCCTGCAGGCTTACCTAAGGTATCTATCGAACTGGTGAAGTCTAAAATATCATCAACGATCTGAAAAGCTAAACCCAGATTACGTCCATAATCGTAAAAATGTTCGGCAGTTTCCTTGGAAACTCCACTGATTATCCCTGCGGCTTTGGAACTGTTGGCAATTAAAGATGCTGTTTTGTAATAGCTCTTTTGTAGGTAAGTATCTATGGAAATACTAGTATCGAAGCGGTTCAGCCCCTGCTGAATCTCTCCAGCTGCCAAATCCATGATTACCTCAGACAACAGTTTCACCACTTCTAAACTGTCCAAGTTTGCCAAATACCAAGAAGATTGAGCAAACAAAAAATCTCCTGCCAATACTGCAATGCGATTACCAAACAAACTATGAACAGTGGGTACACCACGCCGCATTTCTGATTCATCTACCACATCGTCATGTACCAAACTTGCCGTGTGAATCATTTCCGTAATTTCAGCCAAACGGCGGTGACGTGGTGTAATGTCTTTGTCGAGCATCGTTGCCCGCGATATCAGTAAAACAATCGCTGGTCTGATACGTTTACCCCCAGCTCCGAATAGATGTTCGGCTGCTGCACACAAGATGGGATGGTGATTCCCAACTAGCTGTTTGAGGTTCTCTGCTAGTATTTGCAGGTCTGCTTCCACAGGGGAAAATAGAGAGGTAGCTGGGGTCATGGATTGGCGGACTCTGGCTTAGGTTACGAAAGTTTACATATCCTATACTCATTTTAAGATAACCCAGAATCAGCGCAAAGTTTTCGTTAGGAAGTTCCATATTTTTATGACTTAAAAATAAAAGATACTAGTCTATTTTGAAGCAAAACCAAAAATAAAGATATAATTTATACATACTAAAATTAGCGGACATGAAATATATCTGGCAAAAAACTACTTTATTTTGAAAAATTTATTTTTTAACCAGAATCGACTATGTCGCTATGACAACAAGTATAAATTCATCTCCGACTTCTTACTCATAACTTATTACACATTAATTATTTATTGGATAAAGAAAAATTGCCGAAATCACCTAACTATATTAGTTTAGAAAGTTTGCAATTTAGCAGAAAAGAAGCCTGAAAAATCAGGGCTGTTGTGTTACGCTAAAATATGAGGATTTTAAATTTTCCGTCACTTGAGATGGGGTAAATACATTTTAAGTATTTATACTTATCTACAGTGGCGAGCAAATGAGGTTGTCGCAGATGAAACCATGAAAGGTATTTCATGGATAGCTGCTACATTATACCCACTTCTAGGTTGGGAGTTACATTTTTCCGTTGAGGAAGCGAAGTAGTCACATAATCTTCAGCGCTATTTGCGCGTTAGTGTCGCTCCTACCAAACAGAAGTAAGTGTCAATTAAGGCAGACTGGGTAGACTGCTGAAACAACAGTTAAATACCCTAATTGGTGGCTATTTAACTGGTGTAAGAGGTGTGGTCTGCTAAATAATCATTCGAATCATAGTGTATTGAGCGGAGAGAACGACCGTTCTACCGCAAGTTTGACATGCAATTTAAAGGCCATCAAGTGAGTACTTGTTTGGCTGAGACCTGCTAATTGTATTAAGTTTATATTTCCTTGATAAAGGCACTGGTAACAAAAATGATTTATGGGAAGATGCCTATGATGATTTTTATTTTAGCTTCTGGATATTTGTTCACAATTTATCTACTACTAGCACTGGCAAAGCGAACAGGAAATAAAACTACTTCTAATAATGTTTCTTCAATTGTTGTAGGGAAAAATCCGCAAGACATATCGGTTACACCAAATGTAACTGAAGCCAGTAGTTTACGCTAGTAAATGGTCAATAGTCAAGAGTCATCAGTCATTTGTTTATAAACTATAAACTCTTGACCTCCCGTACGAGTGTACTAGTTTGCAGTCCTCCTAAATCTCCTAGGGGGTCTCATTCATCGGGAAGAGGCGATAGGGTAAAGCTATCACCAAGATAGTTGAGAAGAGGCACGCAGCGCGATTCCATCAGGCGTCCTATTTACATTCCTATTGCCTGTTTCCCGTGAGCTAACAGTTTCCTTTAACTAATTACTAGAAACAACGGTGTTGGGAAAGCATACTACCTCAACCATGGGGGTACAACCCAGCCACTGTGCTGAGGATTGGGCAAACTGTTGTGGACAACCACTCACAACAAAGCGGGTTGGCAAAGCGGGGTAGGTGTTTTTTAAGCCCAGTAGGTCTAACTCTTTTGCACAAGCAGCCGCTACATGAACTGCTGGATCTACCAGTGTTAGAGAGGTGGGAAGGAGCGATCGCAACACAGGTGCTAGGTGAGGATAGTGAGTACAGCCATAGATCAAGGTGTCTATTTCCTGGTGTAATAAAGGCTCTAAGTATGAGCGCGCCACCTCTATAGTGTAGGGATCGTGAATGCGATTTTGTTCGACAAGCGGTACAAATTCCGGACAACCTACTTGCCAAACTTGGGCTTCTGGATCTGCTTCAATAATAGCCTGTTTATAGGCATTGCTCTTAGCGGTTGCTGGGGTGGCAATTACACCTATGCGCTTTCCATGTTGCACTGCTGCCCTTGCTCCTGGTAATATCAGTCCGAGAATTGGCATCTCAAATTCCTCGCGTACTATCTCTAAGGCGAGGGCAGAACTAGTATTGCAAGCCATAATCACCATTTTCACCTGCTGCTGTTGCATCCAGGTGAGGATTTCTCGAACAAACTGGAGAATTTCTGCTTGCGAGCGAATGCCATAGGGAAGTCGAGCTGTATCCCCAAAGTAGATAATTGATTCGTTGGGGAGTTGCCGATAGAGTTGTCGCAGTACCGTCAACCCACCCACACCACTATCAAAAATGCCAATTGGCGCACGTTGAGGTTCTTGAGAAAAATCGCAAAGATTGCCTTCAAGTATAAACACAGACAAATTTTGAGTTTAGAATTTTGATTTAGAATACAGGATTTAGTAGGAATTGTTATCGGTTGGTTGTTGGTTGTTGATTGTTCTAAACAACTAACAAAAAGCAACCATTAACTACTAACATTTAGTAATTTTTACTATACTTTCATCTTTGTCGCAGGTATTCAATTATACCATTAGCTATTGCCTCTGCCATGCGGTTTTGATATTCTGGACTTCCCAATCTGGGGTTATCCTCTCGACCGGTCATATAACCTGTTTCCACTAAGATTGAAGGCATGGAGCTTTTCCTGAGGACGTAAAATCTGGCTTTCCTTACGCCTCGGTCTTTAAGGGTAGGGATATTGCGGAGAATATGATTGTGAACTACTTGTGCGAAACGGTAACCACTGTCGTAATAGTAAGTTTCCAAGCCATTTACATCTGGGCGTCGATCGACGGAATTAGCGTGAATGCTGACAAACAAAGTAGCATTTGTACGCTCAGCTATATCTACTCTTCCCTGTAACTCAACAAAATAATCAGAATCTCGTGTTAGCACTGTTTGAATGCCATTTTGTTCTAAAACAGCAGCAATTCTCTTGCCTATGGGTAAAACTACATCCTTTTCTAACAATCCACCCAGTCCAGGTGCACCAGAGTCTTTACCACCATGGCCGGGATCAACTACCACTACCACTCGTCCTCTGGGTGTTGGGCGTGGCGGCTGTGGTTGTGGCGTAATATCGGGATTATCTACGGCAGATCCTGACGACGGTTGGGGGTTAGGTTTTGGTAAGGGAGGTAAAACAACAGCAGGACGATTGCGTTGCAATTCTACAGACACGAACTTGTCGCCAATTTGGTTCACTGGTCCAATCTGCACGCCCGCAGCAGGTTGAACATAGACAACAACAGTACGGGGATCTTGCTGTTGCAAGCGCACCCGCAGGATAGGACTGTTGACATCCATTACCGGCCCTTTTACGGGTGTAGCCAATTTGGCATTGGGAACAGTAATGCGGAATAAACCAGAGGATCTATCCCAACCGCCATTCGCTGATAAATTGCGATCGCCTTTAATGATTAATAGCTTGCCAGTGGGACTAAGTTCCACAGCCTGAATTGTTGCTACTTCGTCGGTGGCGACAGGGGAAGGAATCGGATTCGGGCTGGGATTACTACCTAAACTGGGACGAGAACTATAATCTTTAGGTAATCTGACCGGTAAAACTACTAAACCACCAACAGCACTTGTACTTGCTCGCCAATCAGGACTGTTTTGATTTACCTGCATCATCATCCTGACCATGGGTGGTGTTGTAGCTAATTCGCTCAATTGAATGCTATTAACGCCATATCGATTTATACTTACATCTCGCTGCACTAACTTAGGTGACAAAGTTGCACCAAAGATGTCAATGTTGATGGTACTTTTGTTTGGACTGCGATTGACTTGAATCTGAGGAACAGTACCATTTGTGCGAACAAAAAAACCATCACCAGTGACTCTTACAC
>JANZYY010000114.1 GCA_026419705.1 Fischerella sp. | reverse complement strand
CTCTACTACAACTCTATGCGCTAGGTACATAAATTTATCGGGTAGTGGTAGTGGCACTGCGCGACCAAGTAAATTGGCAAAAAACAAAATTATAACTACAGCAAAAGCCAGTGCCGATGGAACCAGAATTAGTTTGGTAAAAGATTTATCGTGCTTGACCAATAAAAATAAAGATCCAGTCATTAAAAATAATGAGAAAATTATAATAGGAACTAACATTGATGCAATTTCGATATTCATAATCACTGCGACCTCACAATGTTAGAAAATCCAATAAATGGTACATCGGCGTCGTTGTCAATGCTAATACTGCCATCGTCTTTAATATCAAAAGCAAAGGCAGTGGCTTCTTGATTTAGCTTCGACATTAAAATGGGCTTTTTAATTATTTCTGTAACCAAGGGATTAACTTTAATCAAAGTCACTGACACTGCATAGGGTAACTCAATTTTCGGGGGTTGCGGCAAATGATTTTTATGTAATGCATAAACATGCAAATTTACTACATATCGACCAGGAACGCGAGCACGTATAACCATCATTTCTCGATTTAGTTTAACTACTTCGATTTCTCCAGTTACAGGATTTAAAAAGGTATCCCCACTAATGCCCCTATCGTCTCTGTCTAGTGTTACATAGTCAACATCTTTACTACCAAAACCTACACGCTTACCGTTAGGCAGCAATAGCCAAGTATCTATATCTTCGTAGGCTTCGTCTGGCCAATCCACTTGAATAATATACTCTGCTTTGAGCTCTACTGCGGGTTTGCGTACAGTGGGAGGATTGATTAATAAAAATGCTAGCACAAATAAAAAAGCAAAAGCCAACACCATATTAAACAGCATGTCTAAAAATGCCAAATTGGTGCTATGTTTGCTATAATTATGTTTCATCTTTCGTCTGGTAACGCATACTCTAAATTAATCAATTGCAACTTTGTTATCAGACTGCAACTTAGACCAACCAGCGTAGTGACCGCAGCAGTGCTAAATCCAGTAGCCATATTAATTAACAGCGTTCTAGCATTTTCTGCATTGCTCATATCCAGGCTTCCCGATGCAAATGCTCCCGTAATCATTAACATAAATCCTATTAGGGTGCCTATCATGCCAAGACCCAGCATAAGTTCACTGGTAAACCAACATAAAGGCAAATGTTTGTTGAGTGTTTCAACATTGGGCTGCCAACTAAGCACACCAATGAACAGGGAAGATAATACGAAAAGTACTAGACAAGCATAGCTTAGGTATGTTTTATCAAGCTGGGGAAGCTGTTGGAAGTATCCAAAACTAATAGAAAATAAAAAAATTATTGCGGTTATACTAATAATTAGCCACCATCGATAAAATATCATATCTAAATCCTCGAACTGACATGATATTTATATTATTTTAAGGGTTTAAGAATTTTTGGTTGGCAAGTGATAAATTGACTGTAAGAGTTGTTATATCGAATTGGAAGATCAAGCCAAACGTGCACTTTCGCCCCTTGTTCTTCATTAACGATATGCTCAATTAAAACAGTTCCTCTAATGGGCATATCATTAAAAAACCCTTGCACACGGTCCCCAATTTGGAATTTTGGCTTAGGTCGATGTAATTCAAAATATTCAGCGTAAGTGGCCATTGTTAATCTCCAAAATAAACAGGGGCCGAAGCCCCTGGGAATTTTCTGTTGCTAGGTATTCCTACCCCGATGGTGCTCACGCAGCCATCAAGAAACGCTCATCGTTTGCGTTTATCGTTTTTTGCCGATTACGTCGGTCAACTCTCGTGTTGTCCACTCATCTACTCGTCTGTCAATCGATCCCAGTTCGCCCCCACCCAAATATACTATGCGATACACTTGGGTGGAGGCGGCGGGAGTCGAACCCGCGTCTTGCCCAGCTTTGGACTTGCTTCTTTCCTTTCGGAGTTTACAACAATATTTGTATTGTATAGCACAATATAGTTTATGGTCAAGTCTTGACGTTACCAAAAATTCTATGCGTTATGCAGCATTTAATTTATCTCAAAACAGTGTACTTAGCACCAGCCACGGACTTATGTTTATTGCGTCGTTTAAAAATTTTTTCAAACTCTTTTTTCATAAGTTCGGCTTGCGCTACTGCATCGTGATTGATGCAAGCTTCGTACATTTTAGCAATAATTTTTTTCTGTTTCATACTTATATATTTAGTTTTGTAGAATTTATTTTGGTTAAATAACTTTGTATGAAAAATCGATATAGATCAATTTTTATCAGCGATGTACATCTAGGCACAAAGAACTGCAAAGCAGATTTGCTAGAAGATTTTTTAAAGCACAGCGAATGCGACTATCTTTACTTGGTGGGCGACATTATTGATGGCTGGCGCATACAGCAAAATAAATGGCGATGGAAACAAAGTCACACTAACGTAGTTAGAAGAATTTTAAGTTATGCTCGCCGCGGCACACAGGTAATTTATATAGCTGGAAATCACGACGAATTCTTCAGACCATTAATACCATACAATATCGGTTTTGGTAATGTAGAAATCTCCAATCAATACGAACACATTGGATTAGATGGTAAACATTATCTAGTGATACATGGAGATCTCTTTGATGGCATTACACGCTTGGCACCTTGGTTAAGCTTTTTAGGCGATGCTGCGTATGAAATAGTGTTAAATCTAAATACCAAGTTTAATTGGTTACGACACAGATTTGGTTTTGGTTATTGGAGTTTAAGTAGATATCTAAAACACAGAGTCAAACGTGCAGTGGATTTTATGTTTAGATTCGAACAAAATTTGGTTAATTACTGCATTAAACGTGGCTTTGATGGCATAATTTGCGGGCATATTCACCATGCAGAAATTAAAGATATTGGCGGAATAATGTATATGAATGACGGAGATTGGGTAGAAAGTTGTACTGCGTTAGTTGAAAATTTAGACGGTAGTTGGCAAATCGTACACTGGACAGAAAAGAAAAAGAATGAAAAAAATATTAATTCTAACGGACAACCTTCCCGATCAAGTTAACGGTGTAGTTACTACTTTTAGACATATACAACCATTAGCGCTACGCGATGGTTATGACATGATGTTCGTAACTCCGGAAGATTTTAAATACTTTAGTGCCCCAAGATACTCCGAAGTAAAATTAAGCATACCCTGGGGGTTAGTTAAGAAAATCCGATCTATTAATCCTGACTATATACATATTGCAACTGAAGGTCCAATTGGTTTGGCCGGTAAGTTTGCGTGTAAAAAATTAGGATATAAACATAATACCAGTTATCATACCAAATTTCCCGAATTTCTAAAAAAAATTTACAACGTACCCACTAACTTTACCTATGCATTTTTGCGCTGGTTTCATCGAGACAGTACACTGGTATTAGTGCCCAGTAAAAGTGTAAAACAGGAATTGGAGCGTGCTGGGTTCACGATACCGATTAAGGTGTGGGCTCGTGGTGTTGATCGAAGTGTGCTAAAACCTTGGTCTAACGTTAGGAAACCTAGATCTAAACCAGTAATTTTATATGTAGGCAGACTTAGTCGAGAAAAAAATTTAGATGCACTAGCATCGTTAACCACTAAGTATCAACTAATAATAGTGGGTGACGGACCTTATAGGCAAGAATTGGAAAAAAATTTAGATGCGCAGTTTTTAGGCTACAAGGCAGGACGAGACTTAGCAGAATATTTTTACCAAGCCGATGTTTTTGTTTTCCCTAGTTTAACGGACACATTTGGTATTGTAAACATAGAAGCCATTAGCCTAGGAACTCCTGTAGCAGCATTTCCAGTAACAGGACCAATTGATATAGTCGAACCCGGTGTAAACGGTTATCTCAGTTGGAACATAGAAGAAGCCGTTGAACGGGCATTGACATTAAATAGAGCAACGGTTGAAACTAGCAGCACAAAATGGACTTGGGAAGAATGCTGGCAAATTTTTAGAGAAAGTTTAACACCTAAATAAAAAGGCTGCACAAGGCAGCCTTGTTTTTCGTTGCGTTTTGGATTAAAATGGAGCTTCGTCGCCCACAGCGTCAACTGCGGCCTGGAAAGATTCCTGCGGGGTAGCAGGATCTTGGGCTTCCGCTACCGGAGCAGCAGCCTTCTTGTTGGCGCGAGCCTTGATAGCGTCGAGGCTAGGCTTGCCCCGGGCCTTGGTGACCTTGGCGGTCTTCTCCGCCTTGATACGCGGCTGCTTGGGCGCAGCGTTATACTTGGCATCGGCCGCATCGATTACAGCCTGATACTCTGGGTTCTTGTACAGGTCAGTAGTCATTAGATGCTTGACAACTTCGGCCTTGGTCATAGCCGACGGCAGCTCCAGCAGCTCAATGTCAGTGTGACCACTCTTGGCCAGATTCTTGACACGGGTTAGGTCGTTGGCAAAACGAACCTTGACTTGACCATTTAGACGGCTAACACCGCCAACCTTGAAAGTTTCACTCATTTACACACTCCTTGAAGTTGAAAAAACAACTGCACCATTGCAGTATGTTTAAATTGTAGCTGACTTCGAAAAAGTTGTCAACCACAATTTTCCTTTACTTAACCAAATTTTGGTTAAGATTGTCTCATCACCAGTTGTCGATTGCTCGGCTGAGATGATCACGGTTTTGCTCATCTAGCAGTGATCGAATTTGACGTAGCCCAATTAGATGATTTCGTGCTTGGATATAATCCAAGCCACACCGGCTTTGGATTTCTCGAATTTGATCCAATGAAGGCTCGCTCATAGAATTCAATCTGTTAGTAGACACCAAGAACCTTGTCAGCACCATATTGCGCATGGGCAAGCATACGTGCTTCGCTCAGTGTAGGAGCGGTGATTGGGACAGCTACCAAGCGGCGCGTCTGGGATTGACCAGAGCCTACCTGCATCCAGACCTTGGCCGTGAAATTTTGAAGGCGACCGCTGTAATTAGAACTGTTCCACATTTGATGTCTCCTTAACAAGCTTCACAGTATCATTATTATGCTATCATTATTTATTGATGTCAATCAAAAAAGTGCAACAAAGTGTAACAAAGTGTAACAAAAATAGTGTGCAAAATCACACAGTTTTTTAGGTTGACAACTAAACCCGCAGGCGCTGTATCTCAGCAGCAGCTTCCTCTAAGATGTCGGCTATTCTGTCCGGCCTTCCCTCTTGCACGCTTTTACGCCCAGGAATTTGTCTACGTATCTCTGCTCGCTTAAATAAGCGGTAAACAATGTCGTCTTGGTTCATTGACTGCCCATAAGAATTTTAAGCATGAAACGCTGCTCTAGTCTATCTTGAAAATCTGGGACCATTTTTAGTAGTTGATCCAGTGTGATATGACTATAGCCCTTTTGCACTTTACCGTAGCGTAGTTTTTCTAAATTTTTTCCGATGATTTTCTGTTTAAACTGCATGGCACCGCCGCGCCTGTCCCCAAAACACATAGCATGGGCTGCCTCGTTCTAACCAAATTGAATCAGGTCTTAAAGCATTTCCTACTGCAAACCATCCCCAAATTTTGTCTGATTTGGCATCTTGATGCCAACCGATAAAACCAAAATGAATATTTTCCATATTAGATTATGTCATCATTGTCGATGTTTTCTTGTCCAGTAAGCACTTCTAATATGCTTATAACAAGACCTTGAAAAATAAACAAAATCAATATGACCCACCACTGCCATTGGCTGGGATCAACGACAGAAGTAAGCACTGCACCGAACAGTATTCCAAAAAGAATTAAACTAATTATATACATCAAAACAGTGTTTTGTCTAGATTTGGTCCACAGACTCTATGCCTTTAATCAAAATGTTTATACGATTCGTTCCAACAATGACTGTCGTGCAGATCTTCAATAAACATACTTTGGCGACTGTTTCGAATTAATTCGAGCTCGCGCAAACGCTTTGCTTTTTCAATTCGATTTCGAATGTTAATAATTACTGCAATCAAAATAATTGCAGTGATAAAAAAAACGGCAAGAAAAATTAATTTTAGCATGATAGTTAAAATAACTGTTGTTCAATTTGAACGATGAGATCTTCAGTTATTCTTCTTAGACTGGCTTTTCCTGTAATTGATTCAAAAAGTGCACGTTTTTCTTTTACATAAGTTTTGGCAAAGTTGGGATCGTGAGCTGCAATGCTGCTAAGGTTACTGATCATGTCAGCCAGCTTGATGTCGTGCGCCTCTGTTGGACCTTGAGCAGCGTGACGTCTGTCGATTTCTTTTCGAACGGCGCGGTTGCCGTCAATGGGTTTGCTGATATCGGTGCAGTAATAAACAAGGCATGCAACTGTACTACCAAACCTTTCACGAATCTCCAGAATATCGACACCTGTGTCTTCCACCACATCGTGCAGCCATCCAGCAGCAATTTGAAATTTGTTACAGCCGTGATCGGAAAGAATTTTAGCCACTTCTGCTGGATGCACAATGTAGGGTTGATCCGTATATTTGCGGCGCTGATTTACGCGAGCGTGCGCAGCAGCGGCAAATTCACGAGCTTCGGTGATTAAATCTTTCATAGCTATATTATAGCATTAAATCTCGCCAACGTCAACCGTCTGTTACAATTGTTACACGTTGTGGCGTTTTCACAACATCAACGAAACCAAGGACCCATGACTGCACGCCCGGATTCACTGATAATTTCTTCATTTAGAGCACGCTGAATGTCGGGTGTCAAATTTCTAGCTCTAACTCCACCTCTAAAAAATAAATGTGTTTCAACAGGTATATCGCCCCATATCTCCTGGATGGCCATCATGCGGTGTCTTCCTTCATGTCCTTTAACACGAGGCAGTTCTTCAAATTTACCTTCAAACCAAGCGTCTGGCAGTTGTATTTCTAGAAATGGAGAACCAATTTGGCCACCATTTTTTAGATATTGAATTAACTTGGTTAGATATTCGGATTCTGGTTCGAGGGGCAATGATAGTTTTAAAAATACACTGGGTTTTACTTTGACCCGCATACCAAAATAATCAACGTCTTGATTGTTGGGCACAGCACCAGCGCCTCTGACATTATTGATGATATTGTCGACACCATTTTCATCCAACTGTTGATTTCCTTGCGATCTCACTGATTCTTGTGCTCGTAAATTACCGACACGCAATATATTGGGACTATTGTAAGAACGTGTATTATCTTTTTCCACCGGTTTTGATGCAAGATCACTTCGCATTAATACAAATATATCATATTCTTGATACATGTCAATCTTATTCTTTAACCAATTTCTTGTTATGGTGTCTGGTATCTTGTCTAACTTGTTGGTCATATTGACAAAACTGGTACTTGATAATAATCGTTGCATTATCTTTTGATAAAGTTTGCTTCTTGATCCTTCTCCTTTGTTACTAATGAATGCAATATAAGTTGGATTTACTTTTTGAATAAACTCTTTAATGGCATGTATTACTGTAGCAAAAATTCTAAACTCGTCACCGGTGTTTGTTTGTAGCCAGCTCCCCCCACGCTTAAATGCTACTAACCATACGTCTGGACCACGCCACTCTTCGAATTGTATCATTACTGTGTCACCATTGGCCACTTCAAAATAAACGTTATAGCCATCACTATACTTTTGCCATTGTGTGGGGTATGGCTGGTCAAATACTTCGTTTAAAGGTTTGACTAAGTGACTGTATCTCATTGTGTATTAATTTTGTTTAACAATTTTTTCATTACTTCTCTTGTAATTTTCTTTTGTGTTTATAATTTCTATCTTTGTTAGCAACCAGTAACGGTTTTGCATCCCAGTTTTTTGCTGTAACATCTCCATTGTATTCAAATAATTATTCTAATCTCATTATACACTCTCGGTGCTATTATGTTGTCCACGGATCTACTATTACAGGAGTTCGTCCTCTACGCATAATATTTTCGGTGTGTAAATCCCAAGCATACCCTTTACTTCGACCAAATTCATAACAAGCTCTCATTATTTCAAAAAATGCTTGTATTTTACTTATCAATTTATAATCCTCTTGTAACTTCTGCCAAAAAACATAAGCCTTTTCCTCAACATTATCGGTATTAACACTAGCATGTATTGTACTTAAAAAGTTATGCCAAAATTTATCACTGTCTAAAGTATTTAATATTTGTTCCCAGGAAGACAATCTAGTTACAAGATCAGTCAGTAACCAATAAAATGCAGTTTCGTAGCTTTGTTGATTTAGTTTTTGTAGCTTTTCCATGCCTATCAAAACATAATCGACTCCGTTTTCGCTAAACTGTTCTAATTCCTTGTTGACAAATTTTATAAATTTTGGCAAGAATGGACTGTTTTTATGTATTTGACAAAAGTTATAAAAATCATTCATCAAACCGGCAGCACCTTTAAGGTCTGTGCTCAATTCGGGCATGACAATTTTAATTACATTCTGTCCATCTTTAGTCCACACTGTGGAGTCTATACCACTGCCTATTTTTTTGTAGCCTGCCTGCTTTAAAGTTTGCGCAATATTTTTTCTATTCTCTGCATGTCTTAAAACATCCTCTTCAGTATCATCAACAATAAATTCAGGATCGGATGTTTTAAAATCTGATTTTCTCATGACGGTTTTTGCTACCAATCGATCTTTATCTTGGTTATTATCAAGATAAACAAAAGGTAAATTAATATTGGTTAGCAAATCCTTCATTACTGCTTCGGTGTTGCTGAGCTTGGAAATATTTCGACCATGTTCAGCATATTCTTTTTTAAACAATCTAATAAGTTCTGCAGCATTAATTGGTTTACCATTACGTTCATCATTGACGCGATCTAAAAAATGTCGAGTAAAATCAATATCAATGCCCAATTTGCCCCAAAGTGCATCTGCAAACTTTTCGACAGCATCAAGTTCAGCAGCAGTAATTTCAAAAATTTTTACCATTTGCGACAACTCCAATATCTCGCTTTAGTTTTTGGACCTGGATTGTCGCAGCGATGTCTTGCTCTAAAACTACGGCGTCGGGCAGGATTGCTTTTCTTTATTTTCATATCAGGATCGCCAAAGTTTACTTTCTTAACGTTTCCAGTTTTAGGATCTTTAACGTAAACTTTAAATTTTTTAACATCACCGCGCATGGGTTTATTAAGAGGGACCTTACGACCACGATACTCGGCTTCAACTAACTGATTTTCATCGTATTCTAAATAGCCGTAAGCTTCAAAAAACCCATTTCCTTCATAAGTTTCTTCGTTCAAGGATTGAATAATTTCAAATATTTTCATTTTGCTTCAACTTAAATTGCCTTTAAATCAAGGATCCACCAGTACAGGGGTCCTGTCGACCCGTTGCATAATGTCAGCTTCATTGACAATGGAACCTAATACATCTTTTATTTTCATTTTATAGGCACTACTTGCAAAGGTCTATTTGTATTTAAAACGGATTGTAAATTTTGCATTGCATACTGTCGAGCAAGCTCTTCGTCGGGCGCTCTTATTAATACACTGTTAATGCCATCACCTACACGCCATTTTGGCATTGACAATTTATCATTTTGATTAATTGTTTGTAATGGCTTTGGAGGTTCTTGTCCGGGTATTGGTCTTGTGAGTTCAACGTTTTGTTGAATATACTTTAACATATCCTTGGCTGTTTTTTTACTTTCTTCAGTACTGGAATTTACCGCTTGTGATATCCATGTTGCAAATTTTTCTACTCTATCGTTGCCTTGGAATTTAGATGTTAGCAATTTATAAAGTTTCTTTTGATATTCTTGCTTGTACGCATCGGGGTCTGCTGCTATGCTCATAGCGCGAGCATATCGCATCATGGTATTAACTAATTCGGGAATCTTTTCAATATAATCTCCGCCGGCACTTCGAAATTCAATATAGTTATGTTTCATATTAATACTAACACGGCGGTCCTTTAATAAACTTTGCTCAATTGCGCGGCTAACTTCAGCAATCATATTATCGCGCATGTTAATCATGTATTGACTTAGGTTGTTAATATCTGCAGACTTTATATGATCTTCAATATTTTTTAATGTGCTTTTTGTATAAGAATTGCTAATTCTATCAAATTGTTCTAAAACATATTTGTCGCCTAAAAATAAAGCTAACTTAACATAATCAATTTTTTCTGTGCTTTGTTCAGGTAAACTAACACCCATGTGAAATCCTGTCGACTCATTGGTGTACCCGTTGTTATTTTTAGCCCAAGTTAGAAACTTAGGTAAAATCTCTAAAGTTTTCTTTAAAGGCATGGGAGGACTGATTATTTCCACTCCCATATCACCTGCATTGTCAGGTTCTATACTACTATCAGGTTCTAAAATCCAAGTATCTTCGTCTCTTTTTACAGAGTGGTATTCGCCACTGACTCTCCAAGGTGCTCTTCCTAACGCACGACTCATGCTGAATGCAATTTCTTTTGCAGATTCTTTGTTAAAATCTTCATCAGAAGCATACGGCCATTCAAAACCATGTTCTACAAAATCACTATAATAATTTATACTTAATTCATCGGTTAGATATTGATACAGGGTTGTATTTTCATAAATGTTTTCTTGCACGATTTCTAACCAACGTTCTTCGTAGTCACTTATATCATTGTTTTCAAATGCAGCATCAATTTCTTCATCGCTAAGACCGTCTTCTTTCATTAATTCTTTAATTTCATCATCTTTGACGCCACTTCTTGCTCGCCTTCGAGCTTCTCTGTTTGCTTTATCGGTGAGATAAGAATAAAAATTATCTAACAACTCTTGAATAATTCTGCTATTTTTATTTAACATGAAGAAACTTGCTATAGTCTGTATATCTATATCTTCAGGTATTTCTTCATTGTGCTCGAGCGATGCGTCTTCATTGTTTAGTGCGCCAACAAATATTAGTTCGGCCTCAAAACCAGCCAGCATTCCTTGTGCTTGTGGACTGTTAACAAAGTCCTGTAACGCACCGGGACTCATGTTAACTTCAGACAAAATATCTTTTATTCTCATAGTTAAAATAATACTGTTTTAATATTTATTTTTGTTTACATTTTGAATAAATCTTGATATTTTGCCCAACGGCCGGTGCTGTAATCTGTTTTTAATGGTATTCCGTATTCTGCTAACCTGTCTCTAAATAAAAAGAAACTAGGACCGTGGCTTAAAAGTAAAGGCAGTCCCTGCTGCTCTCGATATGTACCTAAAACGTCCCATTGATATTGGTGTGCCATTTCGTGCGCAAGTATAGTAATAAACCATTGCACACAATAAAATTTTCGATTTATTTCAATAATACAAAAACTTTGGTCATTGACTGGGTCTACTTCTCCGTGACATTGCCCCCAATGTTTCCGGGACTGCTTAAGCAAAAAACGAGGAGTCGGTAACTCCTCGTTAAACACATATCGATTTAATAATTTAAATGTATATTTTACTTCATCCTCACACACATTATATGTGCGGCGTCTTTGTTGACTCAAACTCGGTAAAGGCGTTTGCATTAAAACCTTAATCGGATTTGGTC
>JANZYY010000113.1 GCA_026419705.1 Fischerella sp. | reverse complement strand
GCTTCCAGGTTACGCAAAAAGCGGGCAAGACGCAGCTGTTTAGCAGGTGCGATCGCATCAATCAGCGCTAATGATAGCGCGTCCATGTTCCAAGCTATTCGACCTGTTTTCACATCACCAGTCACAACAGGCAGAACCAAACTACTGAAGTCATCCAAAAGCTGAGCGCGAAAATTGGTGGCTTCTCGAATCGCAATTTCCTTGGGGCGCTCGCCCCATTCCCAATCGTAAGGCGGCTCCCATTCGCGCATAGGACGCAGGCGATCCACTTGGGTAACGACTGTAATTACAGGCAAGTCTGCAACTTCCGCCTTCATATCTTGGAGAAAATCCACATCCATTTGCAGTGCTGGATCGAGGGCAGGAGTGACTAACAGTAGCAAATCTGCGTTAGTGGCATAATCAAGCACAAGCTCGCGTAAATCTGCACGGTTCACTTGTTCGTAACCAGGCGTATCCCATAGTGTCAGTGTTTCTTCATCTGGAGTTTGCCAGTGATAACTCTGAATTTGATCGGTACTAGGTAATACATCAACTGCGGCTAGCTCTGCCTGAAATACCGTATTAATTAAGCTGCTTTTTCCAGCGCCAGTTCGTCCTGCTAATAGAATATTGATGGGTTTTTGCTCAACTGCCGCCACTGGTTGTGCTTGCGTCAGAATTTCTCGGAGGGTTTGGGTTTTAGTGTCTGGTAATTTTGGTGTAGTAGTGGTAGATTCAGCTACTGGTAGAGTCATGCCTCCGTAAAGAGCAATCGCTTGCCGACATAAATTTCTGAGAGCAGCTTCTCGCAGCAGTTGACTCAAATTTACTAGCAGTTGCTGGTTAGCTTGGTTGCTGTAACGCTGACTGGCTAAGTTTGCTACTGCTGCTACTGGGTTGAGGAGCCACTGTGCCAAGTTCCAGGCTCGCATGAATTTACGGGCAGATGGTTCCAGTCTCTGGTAAATTTCGTATGCCTCGTATGCTTGCCCAACCGTAACCTGATTGAGAGCAGGGGATAGCTTCTGCATCCACAAATCCAGGTCATTCACAGTCCCACGAATCAGTGCATAAGCTTGGGGAACATAAATATTTAGTAGGGGGTATTTTACTTGTGGATGGTAGATTTGGGCAATGGCGACGACAAGATCCTGGCATCGCTGCCAAAAGGTTTGCCAGTCTTCCCAAATTGGGCGATCGCTCCTTGATGCTTCCCGGATTTCTTGCAGTGCGGCTTCGGCTTGTTTGGTTACAACTGTTACTTCTGTTGGTGTTGTCTCGCCTACCGCAGATTCCAATTCTTTGCCGACCTCTGCTACTACAGCTTCTACCCGTGTTACAACAGGTTGAGTCCATTTGACCAGTAACCAACGCCAGCCCACAAATAAAAGGATGAACACACCCCAGATCCAATTCAAACCCCACTCATGGATTTGCAATCCTGCTGCAACCAGTAAGAAAGTGATGATAAAAGCGATCGGGATTGCTAAGACGATCCATTGCCACAGTTTTAAGCGCACCATTCCCCCATGCCTGCCGAGATTAGACTTGTGATATCACTATTGTCCATCTAAATTTGTTGCAGCAATGCAGCTACACAGAGGAAGAAAAGTATGCCGTGGATGGAATTGAGCCTTAATACAACGCATGAGGCAGTTGATTGGGTCTGTATGCTGCTTGCTGAGACCATTGATATCAGTGATGTTCACATTACAGAATATACTGAACCAAACGAACAAGATGTAAAACAATCCCGCTGGACATTTACGATTCGCTTATATCTACTCTCTGATGTTCACTCAAGGGCGCGTGTAGAAAAAATTGTGAATTTGCTTTCGCCCTTGTACCGTGCAGGAATAACGGCTGAGGTGCAGCTCGCAGCAGTTAACGAGAAACCCACAGACGCAGATTTACTCAACCCCCTCGTTCATCGGATTGGGAAACGGTTTGTTGTGCTCGGTCCTGATGCTCCAGAGCAATCTCAAGTGCCAGACCAAATCATCTTGAGATTGAAGAAAACTTTCTCTTTCGGTAGTGGTTTACACCCAGCGACAATTGTCTGCCTGAAACTGCTTGAAAGACATGCTACCCCAACGATGAATGCTCTCGACCTTGGATCGGGTTCAGGTATTCTAAGTGTAGCAATGGCAAAGCTGGGGGCAAACGTTTTAGCGTTAGACAATGACAGTGTTGCTGTGCAAGCTACCCAAGATGCCGTGCATCGTAATGGCGTACAGCAGCAGGTAAGAGTAATGAAAGGGAGCTTGGGAGCTGGAAGCGATCTAGGGCATTGGATGAGTGGAAACACCATTGACAATGTGCTAAAAATTGAAGCTACAGACAGCTTCGATCTGATTGTCGCCAATATCCTGGCACGGACACACATTGCCCTTGCCAATGACTTCCAGCAGGCACTGCGGCAGACTGATGCTCATGCAGGACTACTAATTACATCTGGTTTCACTACTGATAGCGAAGACAATGTGGATACAGCTTTACAAGAGGCAGGATTTGAGTTTGTTGATTGTGAAAGATTAGATGAGTGGGTTGCACTTGCCTATCGGTTGAAGTTGTGAAGCATATGTAGATTCCCCCCAACCCCCCTTGGGAACAGGGCTAATTCATGGTCAACAGAGAAAATACAGAACCTCGATTCCTTGGTTTAATTTAATACTAATTATCCCAAAGTAGAGACGCGATAGATTGCGTCTCTACAGATGATGGCGCAGCGGAGGTGGAAACGCAACAGATGGATCTTTTGGAAGGTTGTAGAGAAGTGGTATTAATTCTCGTTATCTTGTCCAAACGGGGTTTGGAGGCTTGCTTCTGATTTATCTGGGGCGGGCAGGATGTCCACTCTACAATCCGGCATAGTTTATTTCTTGGAAATTCCCAAGTAGTCATAGGCTAAGTGGACGGCAGAAAAACAATGTCTTAATTACTACTTTTCCTACCCCAAAAACAGCTTGTATGCTGGATTCTTGTTTTCATCCCAATAGCGATAGCCAAGTGTATCCAGAAATCCTTGCCACTCTTCCATCTCATCAGGGGGAACTTGGATCCCGACGACAATTCGCCCGTAGTCTGCGCCATTGTTGCGATAATGGAACATGCTGATATTCCAATTCGGACTCATGGAATCTACGAACTTCATCAATGCGCCGGGACGTTCGGGAAACTCGAAACGGTAGAGTAATTCATTGTGAGCAAGGGGGGAATGTCCGCCAACCATGTGTCGCAGGTGTAATTTTGTTAATTCATCATCGGTTAAGTCAATAGTTTTGAACCCACACTCTTCAAAAGTTGCAACCATAGTTGCTCTGTCGGCACGTTTTTCGATTTGCACGCCCACAAAAATATGTGCCTCTTTTCGATCGGCAATGCGATAGTTAAACTCAGTCAAGTTGCGTTTGCCGATACATTTGCAAAACTTGCGAAGACTACCAGCCTCTTCAGGAATTGTGACTGCAAAGATGGCTTCCCGGCATTCCCCCAACTCTGCCCGTTCTGCCACAAAGCGGAGGCGATCGAAGTTCATATTAGCACCGCAGGCAATAGCGATTAAAGTTTGTCCTGCGATTTGCTCTCGCTCTACATAAGCTTTGGCACCTGCGATCGCCAGTGCCCCCGCAGGTTCCAAAATGGATCGCGTATCTTCAAATACATCTTTAATCGCAGCACAGGTATCATCCGTATCAACGAGAATGATTTCATCTACATATTGCTGGCACAAGCGAAAAGTCTCTTCACCGACTTCCCGCACAGCTACACCATCAGCAAATAAGCCCACCTGGGACAATCGCACTCGCTGTCCTGCTTTTAGAGATTGATACATGGCATCGGCATCTACAGGTTCAACGCCAATCATTTTGATTTCTGGACGCAACCGCTTCACATATGCCGCAATTCCAGAGATCAATCCACCACCGCCAATCGCAACAAAAATCGCATGAATAGGTTGCTGATATTGGCGTAGAATTTCCATGCCAATGGTTCCCTGTCCCGCAATTACCAGGGGATCGTCAAACGGATGAATAAATGTTAATCCCTTTTCTGCTTCCAATTGACGAGCGTAAGCATAAGCATCATCATAGGTATCCCCATACAAGACTACCTCTCCTCCCCTAGCTCTGACTGCATCCACCTTCACTTGGGGCGTAGTTACGGGCATCACGATAATCGCTCTGGTTCCTAACTGCCGGGCACCAAGGGCAACTCCTTGAGCATGGTTACCAGCAGACGCAGCAATTACACCCTGGGCCAATAAATCCGGGGGTAGGTTTGCCATCTTGTTATAAGCGCCACGCAGCTTAAAGGAAAATACTGACTGCATATCCTCGCGCTTCAGCAGCAGTTTATTATTCAGTCGCACAGAAAGATTTGGAGCATACTCCAGTGGTGTTTCTTGGGCAACATCATATACGCGGGCAGTCAGGATTTGTACCAGATAGTCACAAAGCATGGGCATTAACAAGTTGATAGATAGATGCCGGATAGAGGATAATTTTACGTCACTTATGTACCTGTTTTGCAGACATGGTGAGGCCGTTTTTAGTTTTAACCCTCGGAACCACCTTTTCAGTTATGTTGTAGAGGTCAAGTAGTATTGTATTAATCTTTTGTAGTAGAGATTTATTTTATGGCATTAAGAGATTCGCTAGGACTCACGCAAAAGCAAATAGCGGATGCAGTCGGTGTTACCAATCAAATAGTTTCCAACTGTGAAAGTGGAGCTGATGTACCGCAACTCACTTTCAGGGAAACAGTCAATCTTTGCAAAATCACAACCAGAAACCAGAAACAAAAAAGGTTTCAAATCATACAAATAATTGCCGCCTTTATCTCCCCAATGGGCAACGCCGGTGCATCAGCTGTTATGCATTATGGATAACAGCAAGGCGGGATAGAGTTTTTAGGCATAATCAATGTGAGATCGTCAAAAAGCCCTATCAGTTAATTAGACAGCGGAAAGCTGTAAAAATCAATGGTCGAAACAATAATTGTTTTTCTCGTTATTGGGTTAATCATCACTGGAATTTTAGTCAGTCCCATCCTAACTAAACAGCGAAGAAAGCGTTTGAAACATCGCCCTTTTCCTCCACTTTGGAACGCCATTATTGAAAATAATCTTCATATTTACTCCCGCCTTTCTCCCGATGAACGCAGACGGCTTCAGGGACATATCCAAGTCTTTTTAGCCGAAAAACAATTCATCGGCTGTAAAGGATTGCAAGTGACAGAAGAAATAAAACTAACTATTGCTGCTATCGCCTGTTTACTCTTGCTTAATGAGCGAGGAGAATACTTCCCTAAACTTCGTTCAATTCTGATTTATCCCAGTATCTATATTGTTAATGAAGTCGTCGCCTCTAGCAATTATATTGTAGAAGAAAGGCGCGTGGCAAGATTGGGGGAATCATGGAGTAAGGATCAAGTGATACTGTCTTGGGAACAAGTGCAGCAAGATACTCGCAACTGGAGTGATGGACATAATGTTGTTCTGCATGAATTCGCCCATCAGTTAGATCAAGAAGATGGTAAAGCCGAGGGAGTTCCGATTTTGCCACGAAAATCAGATTATCTCATCTGGTCTAGAGTGATGACAGAAGAATATCAACAACTTTGTAGTGATGTTCAAAGAGGTATTAAAAGCGTCATAGATGATTATGGTGCAACTAATCCTGCAGAATTTTTTGCTGTGGTGACTGAAACATTCTTTGAAAAACCGCAGCAATTGCTGAAGCAGCATCCGTCGCTCTATGAGTTACTGCAACGCTACTATCAATTGGATCCGGTGCGATGGGTTAATACTAATTCGCTTTAAATAAAGACCACCCGCATGAAGCAAGTGGAATTAGGAGAAAAGAGTTACCTTTACCAACTTCTTTGTATCAGTAAGGCATTACAGTTTATACTGACTTCCAAGGTGAGGGGATTACTGTTGTTGAGATCACCTCTTGTCCTATCAACTTAATAGCAATTTTGCCACAGCTGGGGCAGCGAACATCAATATCTTGGACTGGTAAAACATTTTTGTATTCGCACAATAGTCCTTCCTGACAGTGATAGCACTCAAAGATAGCTCTGCTAACTGGCTTGTTGCAGTCCAAAAGGCGAAGGTGCTGACAAGCTTGTGGTTCTCCTTGTTCGCTCCGAGGTCTAGGCTTATATTGTTTACTAGACTCAGTTTCTTGGGGATTTCTCTTTTTTGGCTTTTCATAATTCATAACTGTTTTTCCCTGTTTGTAAAGTGGTGTAAATATCGAGTTTAGATGCTTGTTTAGAGTCAAATCCCTCAATGAATTGGTCTAGCACTTTTTGAATTTGCTTTTTGCATTCAGCACGTTTAGCCACTCGCCAGTCCTTGTTGAGAGAATGTTGGCGGTTGAGTAAAAAAGCTCTCAGAGCCACACACTCTCCGGCGTGAATGCGTGGAGTATACAATGGGTTTACTATGTTGCTCATAATCCCAAATCTAACGCGATGCGGTGGGCGCAGGCAAATCCAGAAAACGCCACCGCATTCAATCCCTGGCCGGGAAAGGTGCTATCTCCCACACAATACAGTCCTGGAATTGCAGTTCTATTAAATGGCATTGCTAGCAAACCCCGCAACTTGCGTTGAGGAATAGGTCCGTAAGTACCATCCTCTCGACCCAAAAAGCGACGATGGGTGCGTGGCGTCCCCACTTCCAGATAATCTAACCCGGCGTCTAACCCCGGAAAAATTTTCTCCAGTCGGTCTATGATTCGTCCAGCCGCCTCTTCCTTCTTCGCTTCATAATCCTTTGTAGAAAGCAAGAGCCAATCATCTATCCAGTGTGGTGTGAATGCATGAATGATATGATAACCAGCTGGTGCTAAATCTGGGTCGAGCAATGTGGGAATTGACACAAAAATTGTACCTTCCGGTGCTGTCATTTTTCCCCAATCTTCTAACAAAATGTGATGACACTCTGTCTTTGCTGGTAGAATTGATGCCTCAACACCCATATGCAAACTCAAAAAGCTGGGTGATTTCTGGTAGTTTTGCTGCCACTTTTTCTCATTAGGCAGAATTTTTTCGGGTAAAATTAATTTCGTAAAAGTATCCCAGCGTGTAGCATTAGAGACAATGCGTTTGGCACGATAAATTTGACCGTTAGCTAACTTTACACCAACAGCTCGTCCTTTTTCTATGAGAATTTGCGTCACTCGAGCTTGGTATTTAATTTTACCTCCATTCCGAACAAGACCCTCTACAAGCTTTTGGGCGATTTGTCCTACACCACCTTTAGGATAATTGACCCCACCATAATGCCTGTCAGAAAACACCATACCCGCATTAATCATGGGTGTCAGATCTGCTGTCACTACCGACCAGCAATAACATTCCATATCGATAAATTTCAACAATAGGGGGTCTTTAATATAGCGCCGTGCCACATCTCCAGCATTTTGCGGTAGATACTTTAGCAACCTCAGACAAGCCAAAGGGTGCTGAAAAAACATCCGCAGCAAATAGCGGGGTTCTTCTAGAGATAATAGTTCCATGCAATTTAAGCTGTTAAAGACTTGCCAACATTCATCATAAAAACGGCGAATTCCCTTGGCTTCATGGGGAAAATACGCAATCAAATTGTGCAAAAACTTTTCATAGGTTCGCTCTACCTTGATGTCTATATTGTCGGGCAGATGGTAGTGAATCTGTACAAAATCGGGAATAACTTCTAAACTGACGTTAACGGCGTTTAAGGCACGGGTGAGGAAGTTAGTGGTACCGCGTTGTCCAAATCCGAAAATCATCGATGCACCAACATCGAAGCGATAGCCTTGTCGTTCAAAATAACCAGCACTGCCCCCCGGAATGAGATAGCGTTCTAGTACGAGCACTTTGGCACCTTTGACTGCCAATTGAGTCGCTGTCACCAAACCACCAATTCCAGAGCCAATGACGATCGCATCATAATAGGGACTAAGAGCTAGGGATTGGGAGCAAGAAATCGCAGGCACGGAATTACTCATTTCCTAATATTTACTGTAAACAAACGTAGTATATTTTACATAAAAACTGCCGCAGCATACGTATTTTCCTTCCCTTAACCTCTGCAAAAAAAAAGAGGGACGAGCCTGCAACCGCTGGCTAATCCCGTCTGCCGATCCTTAAAGAGAGGAGAACACTGATTATCAATATAACTTTGATTGAGAAATAATGTCAACTATTAATGCGAAAATTTTGCAATAATTTTAGGTTTGGCATTTATTCGAGCTGATAGCCGGATATCAGAAAGAGTATTATGATGTTTCAGTTGTTATCCGATCGCAAAACGCCTTTTTTGGCCATGACGCTACAATTGCGTGTTTATGTTCCACCCCACCCTCTGATCAAGCATTGGCTGGCAGTTGCCCGCGATGCTGCTACACCTTCAGTATTATTTCGCACTGCCATGACTGAATTGGGACGTTGGCTTACCTATGAAGCAGCCCGAGAATGGTTACCCACTCAAGAAACAACAGTGCACAGTCCCCTAGCTTCTTGTCCTGCAACTTTAATTGACCCGGAAGTGCCAATGGCAGTTATACCAATTCTGCGGGCAGGATTAGGATTACTAGAAGGAGCACAGACATTGCTGCCTTTAGCATCGATTTATCATCTTGGCTTGGAACGAAATGAAACTACGCTACAACCTTCTTGTTATTTAAATAAACTTCCAGAAAAATTTCATCCCCAAACGCGGGTATTGATTACCGATCCAATGCTAGCAACCGGAGGGTCAATCGTGAAAGCAATGGAAGAATTGACACAGCGGGGTGTTGAGCCGTCCTTAACACGTATTGTATGTGTAGTGGCAGCTCCTCCAGCTTTACAAAAATTAGGAACAGCATATCCGGATTTAATAATTTACACTGCCACAATAGATGAGACAGTTAACAGTCAAGGATTTATCGTACCCGGTTTGGGAGATGCAGGCGATCGCACCTTTGGGACTTAAGCTAGTATGCAGCTAGAACTAAGAAAGTAGTAAACAAACAACCCAAAAGTGCAGCATTATGATTGGTGGTAAAGATATGAGTCAGCGTGATGGTTTTGCAAGTGGTTTTTTCTTTGGAGCAATAATTGGCGGTGTAGTCGGTGGAGTATTAGGTACTATTGTTGCTTCTCGTCACAATCACGAACTAGCAGCCCAACAAGAAGAGGAAATTCCCAGTAGCCCAACAGAAGCAAAAAAAGCATCTTCCAAACGGCGTCAGATGAGAGCTTCAGAAAGCGATAGCCTAGAAATAGAAACAGCGCGGCGATCGCTAGAAGATAAAATTGCCCAGTTGAATGCCACAATTGATGAAGTGCGACAGCAGTTGGGGAATGTGAACAGTAATTCTGGTCAAATAGCTAATGAGAGGTCGCTCACCAAAGACGCCTAAAGGAGTTTGTAAAAGCAGATGAAGCACGAGCGTGGTAAATGCCCCTACAGCTGCATACACCATGACCAGAGCTACCTTAAAATCAAAATATAAGATCGCAGTGGACACTTACGCAGAAAAGGAAACCGATTCATCCATGCATTTACTGATTGCCACACTGGCTACTTTTATCCAGATTTACAGCACCCTACTAATTATTAGGGTTCTGCTGTCATGGTTCCCAAATATCAACTGGTATAATCAACCATTTGCTGCTTTGAGTCAGATCACCGACCCTTATTTGAATATTTTCCGTAACATCATTCCCCCTCTGGGAGGTATAGATTTCTCTCCAATATTGGCATTTGTGGTACTTAACATCGTTGGCAATTTGCTCTATTCTCTCAGAGGTCTGCCATTAGTTGGTTGAATTTCGAGCAAAAAAAATACATCTGTCTGTGTTGTAGAGGCGCTCGCTCGCAAACGTCTCTACAACTTGTTGTTTTGTAAAATTTTTAGCTTTAGCTCGACATAAAATACTCTCTTTGACAACTTATTACAACTGAGGATGTAACCAGTTAAACAATCCTAAAGAAGCGACTGTCGCGATGTAATGAGCGGTGATACCAGTCATACTTGCCATTGCAACGAAGATATCAAGTGAGCGAATGATCCGATTCGGGTCATATATTGCTACGCCTTGTGGTTGAGCAATCGATTTTGACAGCAGAACACTTATACCAGCCCCTCCCCCCAGAATTGTTAGCAGCATTCCCAGGAAACCTGTGATGATTGCAATCCGCAATACTTTCATTACGTCTGCTTTTTTTGGATGCAAGTCTGGATTGGGATTGCAAAGTCGCCTCGCAAAGCGAGTAATACTAAAAGCCAGGTAAATACCAAATAGCAGTGCTAAAATGCCACAAACTCCCCAAAAGATACTAATGCTAACTCCGGGGGTTGTTCCTTGACTGTAGTTGGTAACTGGTACTCCTGGGGTAGGTGCTACTGCTTGACTAAAACTACGACCGGAAATCGCGAATACCAACATCAACGCGGAAGCAACTCCCAGTCCAGCCTGTAACCAAAAGCTAACCCAACCGATAAGGCGCAAAATATTGGCGATTCTTTCGATTTTGGGATTGACTGTCTGAATTTTGGATTGGGCTGGCATGGTTGTTTGATTAGGCGACTTCCTACCTCAACCATATATATGCCCACAGGTAATAGCGACCCTCGCAAGTAGGAATGTTCTTGACTTTAACTAATACTTATACAAGATAGCAATCAAACACCATAAATTCTACCATCAGGCATAATTGCACCTTGGAAATTTGCCTCGTACAAACTTTCTCTATGCAAGTTGGCTCCAGTCAAATCAGCTTCTCTCAAATCAGCTTCTTTTAAGCTTGCTCCGCTCAAATTGGCTTCTGCTAGGTTAGCTCCCCTGAGATTAGTCTTGGAAAGGTTAGTTCCGGCTAAGTTGGCTCCACTCAAATTTGCCCGCTGGAGATCGGCCTCAATTAAACTGGCACGGCAAAAATTGGTTCCGCTTAAATTAGCATCTATTAAGGTCGCACTCAAGACAGTTTCAGCCAAATTTGCTCCACTTAGAGATGCTTCACTCAAATTCGCCCTCCTCAAGTTAGCACCATTGAGATTGGCTCCATTTAAATTTGCTTCCACGCAGTACGCATTTTCTAGCTTCGCTCCAACCAAATTTGCTCCCATCAAGTCAGTCCCGCTCAGGTTGACTCCAATCAAATTTGCCCCACTTAAGTTCGCTCCAATCAAGTTTGCACCACTCAAGTCTGCTGCTTCCAAATCAGCCCCACTTAAGTTCGCTCCGATTAAATTGCTATCCTGCAAGGTTATTTCCTTTAAAATGGCTCGGTGAAAGTCTGCTCCGTTCAAGTCAAATCCCCGAAAGTCTCGTTTTCCAGTTGCGTACTGTTCCAGTAACTCACTCGCGTTAATATTCACCTGTTCGCACCTCCCAATTGCTGTTTGCAAGTAGCTAATTTCCATTGTGGATGGAACCGTCGGGCATAATGGCTCCTTGCAAATTTGCCCCCCGCAGATTGGTACGGGTGAGATCGGCGTGACTGAGATC
>JANZYY010000112.1 GCA_026419705.1 Fischerella sp. | reverse complement strand
AGATGTGTATAAGAGACAGCCTCTGGATTGCGTTGAGCAACTAATGCCACCAATCGATTGGTACGCATGACTTCATCCACCAGTTTTACCGACCGCTCTTGTCCGATCGCAATCGGAGCAACTGCCATCGGGACAATCACGGTATTAATCAGTGGCAAGACTGGCAGTGCATCAGGAATCTTGGGAAGACTTTGAGCATTATTTTCGATATTTCTGTCTACATCAATAGGGGTTGCATTGGTCACGGTTACACCTCCGCTTTGGGTAGCATGACGTAGAGAAAGCCGCGATCGTAGCGGGCTTGAACGCGATCGCGCTCGATCTTCTGTCTTAGGGGCACTTCTAGGCGAAACGAGCCATACTGAATGTTGACAGCATGGTAATGTCCATCTCCCTCCAGATTCTCCCAAGGTCTCATCCCCTGAACGATGAGGGCATTTTCATAAAGGGAAATTTCAAAGTCCTCCTCTGCCATGCCAGCAACTTCAACTTTCACAATCATAGCTGTGGGCGTTTCATAGAGATCGGCAGGCGGTTGCCATTGGGGATAAGCAAAGTCTGACTGAATCTGACTTCCCCAAAAGTCTGGCTGTGAGGGAGAAGTTATCCCAGAAACAATGCCGGTGTAGCGGTAACTGAATCGACGATAGCGCATAAATTTTAATCGTTATCCTTCTTCTATTACCAAGGATGCCATTGCTAGCTGCCTCGATCCACCGAGTGATGAGATTTTCTGGCGTTCATAGACACGCTCAAGCGGCTGAAGGTAGGGTAGACGCCAAGAATTGAGTTTTTCAACTAAAAGAGAAAATAAAATCATTCTGCTGTCTCTGCAACACGATTTTCTCATTGACGGGGTCTGTTCTCGTAAGCTAACTATGACTCAGTACAGTTCAGCTAACGCTTTGATCCCCCTCAGGCTGAGATCCCCCAAACCTCCTTCAAGCAGCAGGCGTTTCGGACAGGGTAACTTTGCGTCTCTGCTACGAACCGACAATATTTGTAGTACGGTTGCTGTATTTTTGAGTCAGAAAGTATACGAGCGAGAAATTCTGCGTTCCTGATGACGATAGATTCTACAGTATCAGTAAGATTTTCTTTTGCGATCGATCAACTCGCAGCTTTTTGAATAGTGTCCGATACGCAATTGCTACTTCTCGCATAAGACCGTAATTTTGGCATCATAATTATACTAGCAGCATAAAGTCAAAAGTTATGAAGAACGCCAAAATATTACGAATTCGGTAAATGACAGCAACCAAGTCGAAAAGATATCAGTCTCTATCACTATTGAGTCATGACTGTACAATTAGAGCCGATGACTGATGACAATAGATGAAGTAATACTTCTATTAAAAGCAAGCTTACCCAACACTTTGACACCACTGCAAGAGTTCATATTGCGTTCTGCTTGGCAGGGAAAAACTTACACTACCATAGCGTTAGAAGCACATTACGGAGAAGAACGAGTTAGAAAAGTTGCTGCTCATTTATGGCAATTATTGAGTGATTCTTGGCAAGAACCTATTCATAAATCCAACTTTCGTCAGACTTTGGAACCTCGCGAACTCAGTAAGATGCAGCAGCAATTAATTAAGGAATTCAATCGCGCGGTTACGGCAATATCCCTAGAATTTCCCAATGCACCAGTATCGCTTGACTCCAAATTTTACATCCCTCGCCCACCGATAGAAGAGTTAGCATATGCAGAAATTACTGAGCCTGGAAGTGTCATCTGCATTAAAGCTCCAAAAAAAATGGGGAAAAGCTCCCTAATTTTACGGATCTTGGCTCATGCGATCGATATTGGCTATACAACGGTGAGCATAGACTTTCAACAAGCAGACAAAGCAGTCTTTGCCAACCTTGATAAATTTTTACGCTGGTTTTGTGCCAACGTTAGTAGGGAGTTACAGCTAGAACCAAAACTCAATGATTTTTGGGATGAGGATATGGGCAGTAAAATCAGCTGCTCTCTATATTTTCAGACCTACTTGCTAAAATCAATAGAAACTCCCCTGGTCCTAGCATTGAATGAAGTTGATTGGGTATTTGAACATCCAGAAATCGCCTGTGACTTTCTAGCTCTGATACGTTCTTGGTATGAAAAAGCTAAACAAGTAGAGATTTGGCAAAAACTCCGCACGGTAATGGCTTACTCCACAGAAATTCTTGTTCCTTTGCGAGTGACTCAATCTCCTTTTAATATTGGTTTACCGTTGCATTTACCACCATTTACGAAAGAGCAAGTACAGGATTTAGCGCAACGTCACGGACTAGACTGGACAGATAACTCTGATGCAGAAAAATTGATGGCGATGGTGGGGGGACATCCTTACTTAGTCAGGCTGGCATTATATCATCTGGTTGGCAAGGGAGGCTTAGAAAGCGATCTCGAACAGATTTTGCAACAAGCACCAACAGATACAGGAATTTATAAAGAGTATTTAAGGCAGTATGTATTGATGCTGCAAGAGGAACCGCAACTAGCAGATGCTTTCTTTGAGTTAATTGCAGCTACAGAACCTGTGAAGTTAGAACCTCTAGTGGCATATAAATTACATAGTATCGGGTTAGTGAAACTGGAAGGCGATCGCGCTTCTGTTTCATGTCAGTTGTATCGCTTGTATTTTCAACAGCAACTTCAAACTAGAAGGGATAGCATGAATGCGCGTGTGGAAGAGTTGGAGAAAGAAAACCAACAGTTGCGTGTCCTCTCTAGTTTGGATGAATTGACTCGGCTAGTCAATCGTCGCTTTTTTAATACCTACCTAAAGTTAGAGTGGCAACGCTATATTCGCGATCGCACTCCTCTATCAATGATTTTGTGTGATATTGACTATTTTAAAATTTACAACAAGACTTACGGTCATCACGCCGGAGATAGTTGTTTGCAGCAAATTGCTGATACTATTCGTAATTGCGTGAAGCATTCGTTGGACGCCAGTAGAGTTTTAGGTACTCCTGAAGCTTTAGTGAGTGCTAATTCCAGACAAGAACAGAGTTCAGTGTTGGTAGCTCGTTATGGAGGGGAAGAATTCGCTATTCTCACCCATGCAGATGCAATTGCGACTGTGTACATCGCCGAAAATATTCGCGAACAAGTAAAAGCTTTAGCAATCCCCTGTGAATATCCGGGTATTGGTGGTTTACCAGCAAATGTTTTAACAGTAAGTGTAGGTGTTGCTAGCATGATTCCCGAACCGGAAACAGAGCCTGAAACTCTTGTCATAACAGCAGAACAAGGACTTTATCAAGCCAAGAGGAGGGGGCGCGATCGCGTTGTTGTTGGTTAATTGACGATCGGATTTGTGGTGTTGCATTCCATGGGGATGGAGAATTAACCACTAAGACGCCAAGAACACTAAGAACTGAGTTTTTCAATGAAAAGAGAAAATAAAATCATGCTGCTGTCTCTGCAACGCCGGATTTGTATCCCTTGCTTCAAGATGTCGGAAAATCAAACTGTATCGTTGCAACTCGATGTGTTTGCTGATACTAGCATCCCAATATAGGCTTTCATTTGCTTGTAGTCGCGATCGCTAGTTGTAAACATTCTTTATCAATCCCAGTACTTTTCGGTAGCAAAAACTTTATCTGTTGTTATAATCATGCCTATTTACTAGCGGGTAGATTTGGAAGACCCCAATTCCACCCATCACCTACAATCACAAGCAGTTCAGCACAATCGCCGTGAAGTGTAATGATTGATTCAAAAGCTACCGATACTGCATTGCAAGTCGCCCAACAAGCTGTGTGGGTTTTAGCACAATTAACTGATGTACAACTACCTAGTGGATGTCAGTACCCAGAAGATTCAGAAGCAATTAAGCGAGCAAAGTGTATTTTGTGGCATGACAATCAAGACATCCTGTGGTGTAAGGAAAAAACGGTTAGTCTGACTCCCCTACGCCTATTGTTTGACCAAGTGCAACTATCACACGGTCAATATAAACAACATTACTGGGAAGCTACCTACATTAAAAAAATAAACCCGCAGATTCCCTATCCACGAGAAGGAGAACCACCACAAAGAGAAATTGATTTTCTCAAAAAACGCATCAAACGGGTTCTGACTTTAGAGAAACTTAACGAACAAACTTGGAAAAATCTATCGCTGCTTACTCTAATTCTAGAGAAATTCGGTTCTTATATTAGCTTCAATAATTCAGATGTTGCCCTAGTTGATATGGTAAGGGCAACTGGTGCTGTAGCAGCAGCCTTAGCAAAAAACCCTAATGCTGACAAACTTAGGTTAATTGCTGGCGACTTATCAGGTATCCAAAATTTTATCTATACAATAACTTCTGCTGGTGCGCTTAAGTCTCTGCGTGCAAGAAGCTTTTACTTAGAATTAGTCACAGAAGAAGTCGTTCAACAACTGTTGCAAAAACTAGAATTACCACGTACCAATGTGATTTATGCTGGCGGCGGTAATTTATATCTGCTCGCACCCACAAATGAGACAGAAGATAAACTGAAAGAAGTAAGCCAGAAATTAAATAGGTGGTTAGCAGGTGATTTTCAGGGTAAAGTCTTTCTAGCCTTGGCTCATGTAGATTTTAATATTAGAGATATCGCGATTAAAGAATTTGCAAAGCAGTGGTTAGAAGTAACGCAGAAACTATCAGAACAAAAATCGCGGAAATTTGCAAACCAAATTGTAGATTTTCTCAAGCCCCGTGATAGCCACACACCGTGTAGTGTTTGTCATCGAGATGATTTAGAATCAGAGAAATTACAACCATTAAGTGATGAGATTGCAGTAGAAGCTTGTCCTACTTGTTGCGATATGTTTCAGTTGGGTGGCAAACTTTTAAAAGTCCAGGCAATTGTGCGATCGCAACAGCGACATAACATTCCAGGAACAACATCCATAAAATTAAACCTTGAACCTCAACCTGTTTATTATCATATTTTTCAACGTAGCAGAAAGTCCAAACTAATTGAAAATTTAAAACAAATTCCTGACACTGAAACTGTGTATCTAGTCAATGACTGGATGATCTGCCACTATCGTGCTACTAATACCATACCTTTACTACTGGGTAATTACGCTCAAAAAAGCAAAGATGAAGATTCTACTATTAGAGCAAGTGAGATGGCTGCTCTAGCTCAAGGAATAAAAAGAGTTGGCTATTTAAGGATGGACGTAGACAGGCTAGGACAAATTTTTGCACGGGGATTAGGTGATAATCAAACCTTACCTAAACTTGCTGGACTGTCTCGTCAAATGAGTTACTTCTTCAAAGTATATCTCAACAGCTTAGCAGAATTTAGAGATGAAAATTACCTTAATAAACGTCAACAAATTGAAGACGTTTTGCATAAAAAATCTGAATGTTTAACCACCAAAAAGCGGGATAATTTACTTTTCATTTACGCAGGAGGCGATGATTTGTTTATCAGCGGTGCATGGAATGAAATTGTAGAATTTGCCTTTGACGTTTATCAGTGTTTCCGCGCTTATACAGGGAATAATCCAGATATTACTCTATCGGGAGGAATCAGTATTGACGATCCTAAATTCCCTCTGTATAAAGCTGCCAAAGCTTCAGGCGATGCTGAGGATTTCGCTAAAGGAAATGGTAGAGATAGTTTAGGGTTATTTGGTCAGGTATTCAAGTGGGATGAATGGTTAGGGATAGAAGATATCAGCCTTATTGATTCTGATATCAGAAAATATCTGCATCCAGAATCCCAGCCAAAGCTATTGGGTATTTTGCCATTTGTCAAAATATTAAAACAGCAAAATATTGGCGTCAATTATTCTCGTAATTTTGTGCGGAACCTACTAATCACTGCACAAATGCAAGAGCAGGCACTCAAAAAAGTTGAAGATAGTAAATCGAAGGAAGCTTTAGGTACTCGCTACTATTTGCATCTACCAAAAATAGCTTATACTCTAGCAAGATTACCCAACAAGGTACTAGATGACAGTGATTTTCGCACTTCCCTAAAAAGCCCATATAACGCGCCTTACTTTCGGGCGATCGCTACTTGGATTGAACTCTTAAATCGCTCATAATTATATGTCAGAAGCAATTAAACCAAAACTACCTTCTTCTGCTGGAAATCCTAAACAATCCAGTCATCAAACCAATGTAGGTAAAACACAGAATATTGTTGAAGAAATTGTAAAAACTATTGATGGCTTGAAAGATGGATTGCAAAAATATCCCATCCGAGAATTAGTTAATCATGCCGCAGCATTTGGACCTTATCTCAAGCAGCAAAGATTAGAAACTAACCAGGTCCGCAAGTTCTTAGATGCTGTCAATCGCTTAAAAGCAGACTTAGCGGAAAAAGGTGATTTTTCTGAAATAGAAACAGAAGTAGTTTTGCTCAAACCAAAATTGGCATACGCCGCAGCTAGACAGAAAGCAGCAAAACCATTAGGCGAGGTTATGTCAGCTGCCATTGATAAAATTCATAGCAAAGAAGATTTTGAGCGCCTAGTTCAATTAATTGAATCAATTATTGCCTATCACAAAGCTGAAGGTGGAAAGTAATCATGCCAGTATCATACGCACAAAAACCCCTACTTGGTAAATTGACGCTCACCAGTCAACTTTCCGCTGAAACTGGATTGCACATTGGCGGTGGTGGCGAAAATTTAGATATCGGTGGACTCGATAAACCTGTAATTCGCGATCCTCTAACAAAATATCCTTACCTACCTGGTTCTTCAATCAAAGGTAAACTGCGCTCCATTTTGGAAAGGTTATTAAATAAACCGCTAAATCGCACGGGAGGAAGCGGTACTTGGCGCTATGAAAGTGATGATTTGGCAGATGGGTTTACTGAAGTTGAACGAGAACGATTTATTGCCTATGAAGGTGCGCGTACCTGTCAAATCAGTCGTCTATTTGGTTCTACCGGTGGTTCTGGCTTTTGGATGCCAATTGAGATAGCAACAGAAGAAGGATTAATAGTCCTACTCAGACAATCCAAAATCAGAGTTGTGTCAGAATTAATCGCGGACGCAACGCTCCAGCTCGCTTGATGATCCGAGATTGCCATTTACTAACCGAATCAGCAGAAAAGCTGAAACAAGTTGACACTGGTTTATACATGACCGAGTGGAAATTTGAAAACGGTATTGACCGAGTAACAGCAGCGGCGAACCCCAGACAATTAGAACGCGTACCAGCCGGATCTAAATTCCAGTTTGAATTAGTTTATACCGTAGAAGATGCCGACCAAGCCATAGAAGACCTGCAAAATATTGCGATCGCTCTTGCCATTCTCGAAGATGATGCGCTTGGCGGACATGGTTCCAGAGGTTACGGCAAAGTCAGATTCCAAAACTTCGAGTTTTCCTATCACAGCTTAGCGCAATACCGTCAGATTACCAGCACTCCTCCTGGAACATCGAGTTTACAGCCATTGTCAGCGATCGCCACCACACAAGCACTCCTAGAGAACTTCGGAAGCTTACGCGAGTACATCGAACAGCGGTTGCTGTCAGGAAATGAATCATGAGCGTTTGGAAATTAGTTAAACTCAACTTTGGACGCAGTTCTGCTCACTTTGGAGAAGTGGGAATTGGGATTGAAGAAACGAGCGAACGGGTACGTTCAGACAGTTTATTCAGTGCTTGGGTTAGTATTTATGCACGGTTGTTCGGTAGTCATAGTGTTGAGATTTTATTACAGCGATTTCTTCATCAATCTCCACCACCATTACGAATAAGTTCAACATTTATTTATCGACAAGACAACGAACACACGATTTATTATCTTCCCCGTCCGCTCAAGTTCCCGATTAACTACCCTGAATATGACCTAGAATTTTTCAAAACCTACAAAAAGCTTAATTATTTGCCTTTAGAAGTTTGGCAAAGATGGTATCAGGGAGAAGGATTTAGAGATAGTGATGCTCAAGAGTTAATTGCTGAAACCAAAGGTAAATCTTATGGGCATCTGCGTCAAGCAGGAACCTTTGACTACAAAAAAGCCTTTGCAATTGAGCAATTTCCGAAAATAGCAGTAGACAGGATTACCAGAACCACAAATCTTTATCACACTGGTTTTGTACAATTTCACTGGGAACAAAATGGTCATGGACTTAAAAGTGTATCCGGCTTGTACTTTCTGCTGCAATTATCTCCAGAAGGCGAGAAATTAGCAGATAAATTACAAGCTGCTTTACATCTTTTAGGAGAAGAAGGAATAGGGGGAGAACGTTCTAGCGGTGCAGGACGATTTCAAGTTGAATGGTTAGAATTACCAGAAAATTGGCAGAAATTAGTAAATTTTGCGGCTGGAACTCACCACACCTCAATGAGTTTATTTTGGGAATCACCCTTACCAGATGGCTTCTTAGATGACGCCAGCTATGAAATTCAAGAACGTGGGGGTTGGATAGCTGAAAATCAGCTGCGTCGCCAGATGGTGCGAATGTTCAGCGAAGGTTCTGTTTTTCGATCGGCACCACAGGGAAAACTGGTAGATGTTACACCCCAAGGCTTCAATAAACATCGCATTTACCGTAGTGGTATTAGTTTAAGTCTGCCAATAAAAGTAAAACTCTAGGAAAAATAATATCATGGTGGTTTCTATTGAATCCGCACTGAAGAAACCGGAAGTTTATGAGTCCAGAAGGATACAGTTGACCAGTCCTCTCTTACACATTGGTTCATCTGTATCTAGATTAAATCCCTTTGAATATGTGCAGACAGCAAAAAAAGTCTATCTTCCCAACCAAGAAGCATTAGCAAAAGCTTTACAGCAAAAAGGAGGAAGATTTTTAAATGACTACATCCAAGCTATAGAAGAACAACAGGATATCAGCAGACTACTACAACAAGCCTTTGGGAAAGAGTGGTGGGATACTCAAGACGCAAATGGAAATCCAATTTTTCCCAAGATTGCTATTAGTCAAAAGTTGACAGAAGAAAGAATTACAGACTTACGTCCGATGATTCGCAATGGTATGGGATATTTATTTATCCCTGGTTCCTCGATTAAAGGAGCAATTAGAACTGCGATCGCCTATCATTTACTTAAATACCCAGAACGCTATAAAATTCCTTCAGCCAATCGGGTAAGCGAAATTGAAAAAACTCTCAGACAAAGGTTAGGAGAACTTAGCAACAAAAACACGCAAAAGTTTGATGATGACTTATTTATGGAAAGTCTGTTTTCAGACTTTTCTCTCACTTATCAAGGAAAAGCTTTCTTTGGTAGAAGTCAAAATACAGATTTTTTGCGCTGTTTGAAAGTTAGTGACTCAGAATCGTTAGTTGAAAGCAAATTTATAACTAAGAAAGGTCAACCAATACCCATCAATTTACCTGTTGTCGCTGAGGTAATAGTTTCTAGCAGGTTTCCTGATTATATAGCTAAATATAAAGCATCTATTTACGCTGAGATGGTGCGGAATGTCCAAACAGAATTTACCCTCACCTTAGATACAGAAATGCTCTCATGGTTTAAGCACAAGCAAGGAATGAAAATACCATTTAGCAATCTTGATGAACTTTTGCAAATCTGTCAAGATTTTACCCAAAAACAATGGGATTATGAACACGATTATTGGCAAGAAATAGAAAATAATCCTAGAGCAGCAGGCAAGAATTTAGATTTTAATTATATCCGTGAATTTTACGAAGCAGAAAAATGTCCCTATGTATTGCGGCTGGGTTGGGGTAGCGGGATGACGGGAACCACAATTGGTTTGTGTTTTGACGACAAACTCAGAGCAGAATTACGCGATATTTGCGGTATCAAAGCGCCTGGTTTTGAAGCACCAAAATCTAGGCGAACAGTGATGAATCTGAACGGCGAAATTAAATTTGTACCGGGATGGGTTAAATTCAAGACTCTATCAAACTAATGCTAATTCGTTCTACCTGGACATTAAGCGTATCCGAACCCACAGTTTTACCACGTTCCTATAATTTGGAACTGGTGAAGCAACTGCATCAACAGCTAGGATTAGAAGTGGGAGGCGAGGCGATTCCCCCTATTTCTTACTCAGGAATCATAGGTTTATATTCAATTTCAAAAGATTTTTTTACCTTTCATCCAGAAGAGTTTTATCAATTATCTTTGTGTGGATTACAAGAATTTGTAACCAAAAAAGTTTCTGGTTTGAATTTAACAGAATCTCTAGAATTTCTTGGAGCAAAATTTAAAGTTATTAACCGTGAAGACGAAATTAGCAGCTACGAAGAACTGTACACAACTTTGGTAGCAAACGAACCAGAAGCAATTAGACGGTTTGAGTTGGAATTTATCACTCCCACAGCTTTTGCTCAAGGTGGAGTAAACTTACCCGTACCCGCACCTACCTTAATGTTTCGCAGTTGGTTAGAACGCTGGAATAATTTCGCACCTGTTTATTTGGGAAGTGATGAATTAATTGCTTATCTTAGCAATGCTATTTTACTCAAAAATCACAAAATTCAAACGCGAAGTTGGCAATTGCATAAAGGTTATATCAATGGATTTGTTGGTCATGTGACGCTACAAATTTTTCATCGTGCCGATCCTTTATTAGCGAATGTGGCGAATTTGTTAGTTCAATATGCGCGGTTTGCAGGTACGGGGATGAAAACTAGATTGGGTATGGGGCAAACAGCTGTAAAAATGGAAAAATAAACAAAGTCAGGTGTTTATGGCAAAAATTTTATTAGTAACAGTTAGAGGTTCTCATCAACCAATTGTGACTGCTATTTCCAGCTTGTAGGAATGGGCGATCGCTTTCAAGCAGATCGGGTCCCGACGATTTATCAGAATGTTATCGCCTGACAGCTGAAACAATTCGTACTCTTCAAAAGGATTTCTCAGATAGTCAAAAGACTACGGTTTGACTGTATATTTAACTACTAGCGCTACTCGTGAGAACTTGATACGTGTTGAACGGGGAGCACGGATTAGAAAAGTTGCGATCGCTCTAGTAACGGTTCAACACAAGATTAAACAATTTTTACCGCTTTATTTGCAACAATACAACTACCCAGCAGCAATTGCTGAACTTGAGAACATCTCTCAGACAATGGAATTATCTCTTGAAGATAGCAGTCGGGTACAGGAATTGCTAGATTTTTGTATTTGTTTTGATGCTTGGGATCGGTTCGATCGTGCAGAAGCTTGGCTATTTTTGAAACCTTACTTGCATCGTAGTGAAATTTTACCACTTGCATTGTTTCTGAAGCGGGTGATGAGTAGTTGTGAAGCAGTTGACGATAATTTCCAAGCTCCCGATACAATCAAAGGGCATGGCTATGAAATTGTCGAAGACCTACTCTTGAATGCAGAACGGTGCGCTACGCTCAAACGCTATGATGATGCAGTAGCAAGACTTTACCGAGCACTGGAACTACTAGCGCAGGTTCGTCTGAGGAACCAAGTGTGGAGTCCAATGGTGTATTGCGGGTAAATGGAAACATTTGCTTCTGGTACTAACTCAAATACTAATCCGACTAGTGGTTTGCCAAAGCAACTTTGCGGGCTTTGTAGTAGACGCTTTGGCGCTGAAGCGCTAACTAC
>JANZYY010000111.1 GCA_026419705.1 Fischerella sp. | reverse complement strand
AATTTCACTCGCTTGATCTAAATTTCCACTTGCTTCTTTTATACCAACTATGTTTTTAATTTCAGCTAACCGGGCTACTGTCTCGGGACTGAGATTTTGACCAGTACGACCCGGCACATTATATAACAATATGGGCAAGTCACCAGAAGCTTGGGCTACGGCTTGAAAATGTTGGTAAAGTCCTTCTTGCGGTGGCTTGTTATAGTACGGAACAACTTGTAAGGCCCCATGTACTCCTATTTTAGCTGCTTTTTGCGTGGCTGCGATCGCTTCTTTGGTCGAATTGGAACCGCATCCTTCCATCACAAGTGCTTTGCCTGCCACTGCTTCTAACACGACGGAAAATAACTGATATTCCTCCTCCCAGCTTAAGGTAGGAGATTCTCCCGTCGTCCCACAAACCACCACTGTATCCGTACCGTTGTTTGCCAGATGTGCAGCTAGTTTTGCTGCTACATCATAATTGACACTACCGTCTTCTTTAAACGGCGTAATCATTGCTGTTAAAACTCTACCGAAATCTACCACCCTTTTTCACTCCTGATTTTTTGTTTTCTGTGTTTTTGGTGGTTCTATATTGTCATAACCTATTTGTAAATTAGTTTCAAGTGTAATGTGTTAGTAGATAGTAGTTAGTAGGAAATTGTTCTAATAACTACTATCCACTATCCACCAACCAATGACGCCTTTGGCTTCAGAAGATTTTTTTCTACTAATAATTCGGCAATTTGTACAGCATTCAAGGCGGCACCTTTGCGGATTTGGTCTCCACATAACCAAAGTTCTAAACCGCAAGGATGAGAGATATCCTGACGAATTCTGCCCACTAAAACTTCATCCCTACCTGTTGCATCGATTGGCATTGGAAAATAATTTTTCTGCCAATCTTCTACTACTTTCACTCCCGGAGATTTACTTAAAATTTCTCTGGCTTCTTTAGGATCAAACGGTGTATCAAATTCTAGATTAATTGCTTCTGAGTGAGCGCGGAGTACGGGAACCCGTACACAAGTTGCAGAAATCCGGATCTGTCGATCGCCAAAAATTTTCCGCGTTTCGTTGACCATTTTCATTTCTTCTTCGCAGTATCCCCAATTGTTTAATGGGGAATTATGCGGAAATAAATTAAATGCCAAGGTGTAAGGAAATACTTCCGTAGCTGGCTGCTCACCTTCTAAAATAGCCCTAGCTTGGGTTTTCACTTCTTCCATTGCTTTCGCACCTGCACCACTTGCAGATTGATAAGTTGCGGCAACAATGCGTTTTACAGGTTTGATCTGGTGTAACGGCCACACTGCTACTGTCATCAAAATTGTAGTGCAGTTGGGATTGGCAATGATACCTCTGTGATTTGCTGCGGCTTGGGGATTCACCTCTGGAACTACTAAAGGCACTTCCGGATTCATCCGAAAAGCACTAGAGTTATCAATTACTACTGCTCCTTTTTTTGTTGCTATTAATGCCCAAGTTTTAGATGTGGAGCTTCCTGCACTTGCCAGTACTAGATCCACATTTTCAAACATCACATCACTAACTGGCTCTACCAATAAATTTTCTCCTTTAAACGGCAGCCTTTGTCCAGCACTGCGTTCTGAGGCTAACAACTTTAAATCTGATATTGGAAAATTTCGACTTTCTAGTAATTCCAGCAACTCCCTGCCAACGGCGCCAGTTGCTCCCAAAATAGCTACACGATAGCAATTAGACAAACTTGCTTCCTCCTTAAAGGTTTTTGTGCAATTAATTTTTGATCTAAATTCACAATTTATGCATATGCAAATGGCAACAGCAGGCTTTCAATAAATTTGCAGGTTCTAATATTTTCATTAATAAAGTTTATTATTAACTTAATACATTTATTCTCTTAATCTTAAAAAATCGAGGTAGCAGTTTACAACAATTAACTATTAATTTCTGGGCAAATTCATAAATCATATATTATACAGCAAATTGTCAAATAGTGACAAAAACGCGACTGGTACGTCTTTACTTAACAATAAGGGGATCGTCAACAGAGAAAGGCTCTCAGCAGCATGGATGTACTAAGATCCAAATGGATGAAAGCCAGCAAGGCGACAGGCGAAATAGTCTACTCAGATATGAGGAGGGAAGCAATGGGAAATTTGCTCCCTTCCATCAAGTAACTGAGCCTATTTAGTGCAAGAGCGATTGCAAATTCGAATGACTACTTGAGAACCAGCATATCACGCAGTCAGTTCTGTTGGAAAAACCAATGAGGAGGTTAGATACGTGTATTCACGTCTTGCACGCCCACACAACAACCGCAAAACAGGGCTGCAACCCTCGTTACCACCCTTCAACCTGGTAACCTAACAAGGATTAAGCAGCCCCTGGTTGTTGTTAATGAATGGTGCAAGCTGTTCAGGAAACTTATTTGAGCTAGAGTGTCAAGAGCTTTCGCATTGGCAGTAAACTGGATATCTGTTCACCAACAACCATCTGCAAAGCTGATGAAGTTTTGTGGGTAGATTTCCATCCCTACCACGAAAGCCGATCAGAAGCGACAGATCGCATCTGTTGTACAAACAACAAGTAAAAAAATAGTAGCAGAAAGCAATAGAGATTAAGCATGAAAGTTACCCAGGAAAAACTCCCCTCCAGTCAAATCGGTCTGGAAATAGAGATTGCGCCGGAAAAGACCAAGCAAACTTACGAACAAGTCATTCAAAACCTTACTCGTTCTGCGAATATTCCTGGGTTTCGCAAAGGCAAAGTGCCACGGCAAATATTGCTACAGCGCCTAGGGATAACTCGCATTAAAGCAGCTGCACTCGAAGAACTCATTCAGGATGGCATCACAGAAGCAGTAAAGCAAGAAGACATCAAAGCGATTGGACAACCGCAATTACGCTCATCTTTTGATGAGTTGATTAATAATTATGAACCGGGTAAACCCTTGACTTTTTCTGCTACCGTTGATGTACCACCGGAAGTGAGTATAAGCCAGTACACGGGTTTAGCAATCAAAGCTGAGGAAATTAAATACGACCCAGAACGAGTGGATAGAGTCTTGGAAAACGAACGTCAGCAAATGGCGACGTTAATTCCGGTAGAAGGACGAGCAGCACAGTTAGGTGATATAGCCGTAGTTGATTTTAAAGGTGTATTGGCAAAAGTAGAAGGTGAAGACGAAGCGACAGAACCCCAAGCTATTCCTGGTGGAGAAGCAACAGATTTTCAAGTAGAGTTACAGGAAGATAAGTTTATTCCCGGTTTTGTCACGGGCATAGTGGGAATGAATCTCACAGAAACAAAGGAAATTTCCGCAACTTTTCCCGATTCCTATCCCAATGAAGATTTAGCTGGAAAACCGGCTATTTTTACGGTCACGCTCAAAGAACTCAAGGAAAAAGAACTGCCAGAATTGAATGATGACTTTGCCCAAGAAGTCAGCGAACATCAAACCTTGGCGGAATTGCGTAGTTCTCTAGAACGAAAATTTCAAGAAGAAGCTGAACAGAAAACTAAAAGCAACAAGCAGGAAGCCTTGTTGAAAGAACTGCTCAAGCATGTGGAAATTGACTTGCCAGAAACGATGATTGAGCGAGAAATCGATAATATGCTGACGCAGACAGCCATTCGGCTATCGCAGCAGGGGTTAGATGTCAAGAAATTTTTGACTGCTGATAGAATTTCGCAATTACGGCAGCATTCTCGGGACGAGGCTATCGATCGCCTGAAGCGATCGCTTGCTCTTGAAGAAATCAGCAAACGCGAATCCATTCAAGTAAGTGATGAAGAAATTGCCGCCAGAGTCAAAGAATTTATGGAGCAGTACTCTGGACAAGACATTGACCGGGATAGGTTGCAAGAAGTTGTCAAAGACCAACTGTTGACTGAAAAAACCATCGACTGGCTTTTGGAACATGCAACGGTTGAACTAGTACCTGAAGGTTCGTTGAAGGCTCAAGAGGAAGCTGCTCAAGAAACTACACCCGAAATTCAAGAACAAACCAGCACAGCTGGTGAGTCTCCAACAGAAGAGACAGCCTCAGCAGAAGCACAATAGATATTCGCAAGGATAAGGGCTGGTTTCCAAACTAACCCTTATTCAACTACAGCTTTAGGCAGCTTTAGGAATGATTTTCCCAACCATTATTTTTTTGGGAAGTTATTTCACCGTTTGTCTGTTTGCCGTTGAAATTGCTAAGACCAGCCTGTCTTGAAAATAAGGATTGGGGATTAACTGAGTAGCAAACCCGCGATCAATTTTGTGTCTTAGTGGTTGAAAGATGATCTTTTTCTCACCACCAAGACGCCAACACAAAACGAAAAGCATGTAAGTGCGCCTATGTTTAATTTTTCATCTCCTCGTTGTGGGCTTTTTGCCCGTGGAGGTCTGACTGGAAAATACTACTTCGATAAATATCGATGTAGATTCCCAATTCCAATGCTCAACACTACGAGCGTGGATCTTGGTGTACGCAGTTCGTGGCGACTGATTTTATTCTCAAAATGCTAACAAATGTAAAGGCGAAGAAATTACTCCGAAAGTGCTATATCCTAACTTAAAAGACTTAAGGGAGAATTTTGTGGAAAATCTACCTTTAGCTGCTGAATTTCGCATTTACCGCGTCTATTGCTCGAGATCGTCGCACTTGAGTACCTTAGCTTGATACTGTGTTTACACGAGAAGAAGTTAGATGAGGCATAATGGTTAACACATACCTAAAATCAAAATTCCATTGCTATCTCAGGCAGCCTTTGCTGTCTTGCCTACTGTTACATTGAACGTCAGAAATTTATCTGTATGCTTGTATCGCAGTCGGGAAATTACCCAATCAGCAGTTTGAGTCGATTTGAAATTCGCGCCCAAGCCGGCCCGAGCAACATCGTGCCGATGGTAGTAGAGCAATCTGGCATGGGAGAACGGGCTTTTGATATCTACTCCCGCCTACTGCGAGAGCGAATTATTTTTTTGGGAACGCCAATAGACGATACAATTGCTAACTCTATCGTTGCTCAGTTACTGTTCCTAGACGCTGAAGATTCCGAAAAAGATATTCAGCTTTACATTAATTCCCCTGGCGGTTCAGTATATGCAGGCATGGCAATATATGATACGATCCAGCAAATTCGTCCTGATGTCGTTACCATTTGTTATGGATTAGCAGCAAGCATGGGAGCGTTTTTGTTAGCAGGAGGAACTGCTGGTAAGCGCATGTCTTTGCCTGATTCCCGAATCATGATTCACCAACCACTAGGTGGTGCCCAGGGGCAAGCAATTGATATAGAAATTCAAGCCAGAGAAATTCTTTACATCAAGGCAAAGTTGAATCAGTTACTAGCACAGCATACTGGTCAACCATTAGAAAGAGTTGAAGCTGATACTGACCGAGATTTTTATATGTCGGCTGAAGAAGCCAAAAACTATGGATTGATCGATCGGGTCATCTACAGACAAAATCTTCCCGCAGCAGGGGAAAACGTCACCATTCTGAAATAAGAGGCTGGTATGTCTAAGTACGACTCCCATTTAAAATGTTCGTTTTGTGGCAAGTCTCAAGAGCAGGTGCGTAAATTAATCGCTGGGCCGGGAGTCTATATCTGCGATGAATGCGTTGACTTGTGTAATGAAATCCTAGATGAAGAGTTGCTCGACACGAATAGTACTGCGTCGCAACCAACACAACGGCCAGAACCTCCTCAAAAGCGCCGTACTCGCTCTGCCAGTCTCTCGTTAAATCAAATCCCCAAACCGCGAGAGATTAAAAAGTACCTAGATGAACATGTCATCGGGCAAGACGAAGCCAAAAAAGTACTATCAGTAGCGGTTTACAACCACTACAAGCGACTGGCGATCGTTCAGTCTAAAAACAATGGCAAAGGGTCAACCGAAGACGCCGTAGAGCTGCAAAAGTCGAATATTCTGCTGATCGGACCTACAGGTTGCGGCAAAACTCTCCTCGCACAAACTTTGGCAAAAATTCTAGATGTGCCTTTTGCTGTTGCTGATGCCACCACCCTGACAGAAGCTGGTTATGTAGGTGAAGATGTAGAAAATATCTTGTTGCGACTGCTGCAAGTAGCAGACTTGGATGTGGAAGAAGCGCAGCGAGGAATTATCTACATCGACGAAATCGACAAAATCGCTCGCAAGAGTGAAAACCCTTCGATTACACGGGATGTTTCTGGTGAGGGCGTGCAGCAAGCTTTGCTGAAAATGCTGGAAGGGACAATCGCCAACGTCCCCCCTCAGGGTGGGCGCAAGCACCCTTATCAAGACTGCATCCAGATTGATACCAGCAATATCCTATTCATCTGTGGTGGTGCCTTCGTTGGGCTAGAAAAAGTAGTAGAGCAGAGAATTGGCAAAAAGTCAATAGGTTTTGTACAGCCGGGAGAAGGTCAGTCGAAAGAAAAGCGGGCAGCTGATACTCTCCGCCATTTGGAACCGGATGACTTAGTCAAATTTGGTATGATTCCCGAATTTATTGGGCGGGTGCCAATGGTGGCGGTGGTAGATCCGCTGGATGAAGAAGCACTCATGGCAATATTGACCCAACCGCGTAGTGCCTTGGTGAAGCAGTATCAGAAGTTGCTGAAGATGGACAACGTCCAGCTAGAGATTAAACCAGAAGCTTTGCGAGCGATCGCCCAAGAAGCCTACCGCCGTAAAACTGGTGCGAGGGCATTGCGAGGCATTGTTGAAGAACTGATGCTGGATGTAATGTACGAGTTACCATCTCGTAAAGACGTAACTCGCTGTACAGTCACGCGGGAGATGGTAGAAAAGCGTTCCACAGCCGAATTGCTGATGCATCCTTCTTCCCTACCCAAGCCAGAATCAGCGTAATGGTCATTAGTATTAGTCATGAGTCATCAGCAAAAGACAAATGACTTTAGACAAATGACGAATGACAATTGACAAATGCCTTACATTAATGTTCGTGGCGTTGAGCATTACTATGAGTGGATACAAAAACCATCCGGCTCTCCAGCCAAGCCAGTGATGGTTTTTATCCACGGTTGGGCTGGTTCAGGTCGGTATTGGCGAAGCACGGCTGCAGCTTTATCAGAGCAATTTGATTGCTTGCTTTATGATTTACGAGGGTTCGGGCGTTCCCGTGGGAAGCCAACCGCCGTGACCAAAGCCAGTGAAGCCGTGATTGAGTCTCATTCACCACAGGAAGAATCGGAAGCAGTTGGTGAATTAACCTACGAACTAGAAGAATACGCCCATGACTTAGGCGCATTGCTAGACGCAATGCAAATCCAACGCACTTACATTCATGCTCATTCGATGGGCGCTTCTATTGGTACTTTGTTTCTCAACCGCTACCCCGAGCGAGTAGAAAAAGCTATTTTAACCTGTAGTGGTGTTTTTGAGTACGACGAAAAAGCATTTGAGTCCTTTTACAAATTTGGTGGCTACGTTGTCAAATTCCGTCCCAAATGGTTAGAAAAAATACCCTTGGTAGACAGAATTTTTATGGCGCGATTTCTGCATCGCCCCATACCAGCGCAAGAACGTCGGGCTTTCTTACAAGATTTTCTCCTTGCGGATTACGATGCTGCTTTAGGTACAATATTTACTTCGGTTAGCAAAGCAGCCGCTGAATTGATGCCACAGGAATTTGCTCAACTGACAGTACCTTCGTTACTAGTGTCAGGAGAATATGACAAGATTATTCCTGCCGAAATGGGACGTCAAGCGGCTGCTTTGAACGACAAGATTGAATTTGTCGTGATTCCCAATACGGCTCATTTCCCAATGTTGGAAGATGCACCAACTTACTTGCAGAAAGTACGAGAATTTTTGCAAATTCCTGCGCCAGAAGTACAAGCGAGTTAACTCAGTCGGAAAGATTCGCCGTAGCTTTCGCCAAAGCAAACTTGTTCAATACCGAAGCGTCCGCCATATTGCTTGAAGGGTTCATCAGCATAGCCAAGCGCCAGTAAACAACAAACATCTACTTCTTCCGGAATCTGGAAAGCCTCTTTTACCTGAGAGGTAACAAATCCTTCCATTGGACAGCTATCAACACCATAGCTTTTCGCTACAATCATCATGTGAGCCACAGCTAGCATTGTGTGGCGATTAGTCCAGGCTTCCATTGTGCCAAAGCTGGGGTGATTTGCAAAGAATTGGGGAATACTTGAGCGCATATATTCAGCATAGCTATCAGTCATGACACCCCTTTCCTCCGCTAGATGGATGACAGCTTCGATATTTTCTGAATTTGCTGCACGGCGATCGCCACAACAAATCAAAACTACTGGTGCTTCTCCCACTTGGCGCTGGTTAAAGGCACAAGCTTTGAGCTTTTCCTTATTCTGTTGCTCTCTGACAACTATAAATCGCCAAGGCTGGAGATTATAACCTGAAGGCGATCGCACACCCAACTCAAGAATTGCTTGCAAAAGTCCATCCGGGATCGGATCTGATTTAAATGCTCTTGCAGCACGGCGCTGTTTGATAGCTTCCACTAAATTCATGGAGGGTTCCATTTCAATTGTCATGATTCTTGGTTATTTATTTGTTGTTGGTTGTTTGTTGTTTGTTGTTTGGTGTTTATTCCAACCAAGCACTAACGACCAACAAAGAACAATTAAGCCAAACCTAGTTCTCTTTTCAACAAGTTAATTGATGTGGTACCAATATAATTCTCGCAGCGAACTAGCTTGGGTGGACGAATAATGTCTTCTTGCAAAGTTTGCACTGCTGTTTGTACGGCGGTAAAACTTGCTTGATCGCTGATAATTAGCTGCGCCCGCTTGACTATAGCGTTCAGCTTGTAGCTATCTTTCGGTTGTGCAGTCATCACAAGTAGTTCATCTCCTCGCAAACCGTGGAGGATAACTTCTGCAGCGCGGACAATCCCAGAGCTAAGACTAACTATACCAACACAGCTATCTTTTGGTAGGTTCTTGAGAAGGTCTACTTCTTTGGCATAGTCGTAGATATCAAGAGGAATGACGCGTACAGATTTTGGCGCTGCAATTACTTCTACCTCGCCGATAAAATATCGGCTCGTGACAACTGTAGCAGAGGTAGTTTTATCAAGCACAACAGCTAATTCTTCCATCGTGACTAGCTGTACTGGTATTTTCAGAGCTTGTTCCAATTCATAGACCATCAACTCTCCTGCGCCGATATCAGCAGATGGAACCGTCACCAATACCCGTGCACTACAACGCAAGCGCCAGTCAACTTCCGCCAAAAATATTTCTCGTGCTTGGTTGAGCGAACAGCCTTGAGAAAGCAACTCATCCAGTGCTTGCTGGACAATTTTGTATGCTTGGGGATGTTCTTTAAGAATCGGTGATTGTAGCCTGCTACCACCTTCGTGGCCTTGGGCGCGGACATAAATTCCTGAACCAGCAAGACTTTCCACCAGTCCGTCTTCCTCCAGTTGGCGGTAAACCTTGCTAATAGTGTTACGGTGTAGCCCAGTCTGCATTGCCAACGCCCGTGTACTTGGCAATTTATAACCAGGTGGATATTGCCGAGATGCGATCGCAAACCTAATTTGATTAAACAGCTGGGTAGATGCGGGAATTTCACTATCTGGCTGAATACGGAACTGAATCATCGCCAAGCCTCCAAAGGTACTAGTAGCAATCTGCGACCAGTTGCAAATGCTACTTGTCAAATATTTTATTTATACATTCAAATCCCCTGAGGAAAATTTCTGGTGCATTCACCATAAACTTATTGATAATTTGATTTGAGATGACCTAGAAACATTTGCATAGGTAGACCTAAAGCATTACCTAGTACTGGTAAAAACGATTATGACAGAGCTAGCAATCAATACCACAACAGTTAACCTTTCGCAAGGTGATTTGGACATAGCTGCATATCTCGCCCAGCCAACACAACCAGGTTCCTACCCAGGAATTGTAGTTTTGCAAGAGATTTTTGGAGTAAACTCTCATATTCGCGATGTTACAGAACGAATTGCCAAGGAAGGTTATGTAGCGATCGCTCCCGCACTATTTCAACGTTTTGCCCCCGGTTTTGAAACCGGTTACACACCAGCAGATATAGAAATAGGTAGAAAGTATGCTTGGGAGCAAAGCCAAGCATCAGAATTATTAAGCGATATTCAAAGTGCGATTGACTACCTCAAAACTCTACCGCAGGTCAAAAAAGATGGTTTCGGCTGTATAGGTTTTTGCTTCGGTGGTCATGTAGCATATCTTGCAGCTACCCTACCAGATATCAAAGCTACTGCTTCTTTTTATGGTGCACGTATTACTACTGCTACACCTGGAGGCGGTGAACCGACCATCACTCGCACAAAAGATATTTCAGGCACCCTCTACGCTTTTTTTGGCATGGAAGACGCTAGTATTCCCGCCGAACAAGTAGACCAAATTGAGGCAGAGTTAGAAAAATATAAAATTCCCCATCGGGTATTTCGCTACGATGGAGCTGACCACGGATTTTTCTGTGACCAACGTGCTAGCTATAATCCTAAAGCCGCAGCCGATGCTTGGGAGCAAGTCAAACAGCTGTTTGCACAACAACTACAACATGTAGATAAAAACTAGTCCATTGTCAATAGTCAATAGCCTGAGATTATGGATCGTTGACAATCGACAAATTAGCCATTTGTTTTCACAAATCATGAATTCCGAAACTAAACTTTCTCAAAAAGCCAATTCTTCTTTTTCGCTAGACGATTTTGCCAAAGCCCTGGAAAAACATGATTACCAGTTTCAGAAAGGACAGGTAGTACACGGAAAAGTGTTTCAGTTAGATCCAGATGGGGCCTATGTAGATATTGGTGGTAAAGCGTCTGCTTTCCTTCCCCGCGAAGAGGCTTCTTTGAGAACAGTAATAAATTTATCTGAGGTGCTACCGCTGCATGAGGAACTAGAGTTTTTAATTATCCGCGAACAAGATGCAGAAGGTCAAGTCACCCTTTCGCGGCGACAACTCGAAATTAAACATATTTGGGAACGACTGGCGCAAATGCAGGAAAATTCCCAAACAGTGGAAGTGCGGGTATTGAATGTGAACAAAGGCGGTGTTACCGTCGAAATTCAAGGATTGCGGGGATTTATTCCGCGATCGCACCTGCTGGAGCGTGAGAACTTAGAATCACTTAAAGGACAAACTCTCACAGTTAGTTTTTTGGAAGTCGATCGCAATAACAAAAAACTCATACTTTCACAGCGCTTAGCAACTCGTTCTGCTAGCTTTAGTAATTTGGAACTTGGTCAGATAGTGGAAGGAAAAGTAACAGGGATCAAACCTTTTGGTGTATTTGTAGATTTAGGTGGCGTTAGCGCCCTACTTCATATCAAGCAGGTAACTCAGAAGTTTATTGACAATCTCGAAAAGGTATTTCAAGTTGGTCAGTCGATTAAAGCTGTAATTATTGATTTAGATGAAGGAAAAAGCCGAGTTGCTCTTTCAACCAAAGTTCTAGAAAATTTCCCTGGTGAAGTACTAGAAAATCTGGAAGAAGTCATAGCTTCTGCGGAAGCGCGTGCAGAAAGAGCTAGGAAAAAGCTTTTGGAACAGTAGTTAGTAGTTAGTAGTTAGTAGTTAGTAGTTAGTAGTTAGTTGTTAGTTGTTAGTTGTTTACCACTATCCACTAACCACTAACCACTATCCACTATCCACTATCCACTATCCACTATCCACTATCCACTAACCACTATCCACTATCCAC